>JBAPYC010001201.1:0-5080 GCA_049284535.1 Streptosporangiaceae bacterium | reverse complement strand
GTCCCCATCGCCCTGATCGCCCTGCTGCTCATCCGCATCTCCAAGCCGGTCACCGATCACCGGCCCGCGCCGATGGACTACCGGGGTCTGGTCCTCATCGTCGGCGGCGTCGGCCTGAGCGTGTTCGGTCTCCAGCAGTCGTCGCTGTGGGGCTGGGGCAACCCCGGCACCGAGATCTGCATCGTCGCGGGCGTGGTGCTGCTCGGGATCTTCTACGCCGTCGAGCGCCGCACCGAATCACCATTGATGAACGTGCACATCTTCACTAACCAGACGTTCTCCGTGGAGAACCTCGTCCTGGGCATCGTCATGATGGCGTTCATCCCGGTGTTCTTCTTCGCCAGCGAGTACGGGCAGGTCGCGCTGGCCGAGAGCGCCAGTAACGCCAGCGTGTCGATCTTGTATTTCTTCATCGGCTTCGTGATCTTCGCGCAGATCGGCGGCCGGATGCTGGACCGCATCGGGGCCAAGCGGCCGGTGGTGCTGGGCTGCGCGCTATCGGCAGTGGGCTTCGGGCTGTGGGCCGGCAAGGTGACCGACCTGCACATCAGCGGGCAGGTCATCTACATCGTCATCGCCGGAGCCGGCATGGGCCTGATGCTGGGGCAGGCCAACACCGACGCGGTCAACCGGGCGTCCCGGTACTCCTACGGCGAGGCCACCGGCATCACCCAGACCGTCCGCAACTACGGGGCCAGCCTCGGGTTCGCGGTGCTGGGCACCGTCTTGCTCAGCGAGTTCCGGCACCAGATCACGTCCACGCTGGAGGCCAAGGGCCTGCCCAGCGGGGCGGCCGCCGCCCAGGCGGCCAAGATCGCCCAGCTGCAGGGCGGCAGCGGGAACGTCTCAGCGATCCCGCAGTTCATCCGGGCCGACTTCGCCAGCTCCATTCAGGTCGTGCTCTACGCAATGTGCGCGATCATGGCGGCCGCAGGCGTGGTGGCGCTGGTGGGCCTCAAGGGCGGCGTGCAGCAGGACACCCAGGCCGTACCTGACCAGGCCGGCGGGGATCCGGACGCCAACCTGTCCCCGGCGCCGCAGTAGGGCTCAGCTCGCCGGCGTGTCCTTCGCCGGCGCCTTCTGGATGGGCATCTCGCCCGTAGCCAGAGCGGGCCCGAGCAGCTCGCTGTCGCCCGGTGAGTCGTCGGCCTCCAGCGGCTTGGGCGCCTCCGGCAGCACCTGCTCGATGTAGGAGCGCGCGGCTGCGGTCGTGCCCACGTCACGGCCGGCCGCCTCCGACATGTACCAGCGGTGCTCGAGCACCTCGTGGAAGATCTCGGCCGGCGGCAGGCGCCCGCGCAGGCTGTCCGGGATGGCGGCGATCACCGGGTCGTAGACCTCTTCCAGCCAGCGGTTGGCCGCCACCACCTCGGACACCGGGCGCTTCTGCTTCTGCTCGAGCCAGGCCCGGTAGCCGGCCATGTCGTTGAGCAGCCGGCGGGCCTGGTTCTCCCCGGCGGCGATACCGGTCCGCAGGAACAGCTGCCGGGCGTCGTGCCCGGATTCCGCGACCCGGGTCCGCAGCCGGAGCTTGTTGCCGTCGCCCGTGCTGATCAGCTCGACCTCATCGGCGTCGAAGCCGAGCTCGTTGAGCCGGTGCAGCCGCTCGGCGATCTTGTAGCGCTGCTCCTCGGGCCGCAGGATCTCCTCGCGGGTCAGCTCCTGCCACAGTGAGTCATACCGCCGCTGCAGTTCCTCGGCGGTCTCGATCGGGTCCACGTCGGGTGGCAGCAGCTCGCCGGCCTGCAGATCCAGCAGCTCGCCGCCGACGCGCTCCATGGCCAGATCCAGGTCGTACTGGCGCTGGCCGCTGGTCAGCACCGGGTGCTGCTCGCTGGTCTCGGCATCGACCAGGTACGCCTCCAGGGTGCCCGCGTCGTGCCGGAACAGCGTGTTGGACAGGGAGCAGTCACCCCAGAAGAACCCGGACAAGTGCAGCCGGACCAGCAGCTCCACCAGCGCGTCGAGCAGCCCGTCGGTGGCCTGCAGCCCCCGCGGGTTAGAGAACACGGCCCGGTAGGTGGTGGCATAGCTGAGGAACTTGGTGACCAGGATGGCGTCCGCGTCCTCCTGCTCCAGGCCGGACTCCTCCAGGTCCACCGCGATGCCGACCACCTCGACGGCGGGGATGTTCAGCTCGGCCAGCGCCCGCAGCAGCCGGTACTCGCGCCGGGCCAGCCGCTCGCTCAGTTCCTTGAGCGCGTACAGGGTGCCGTCGTCGTAGATGAAGCGGACCACGTGCCGGGAGATGCCCCGCTGCCTGATCTCGACCAGGCGCTCGTCCTGCCATTCGGCGAGCGGCTCGGACCACGGCAGGGTGAGCAGGCCGGCCGCGTGGTCGGCGGGAGGGGTGAAGACGAACCGCATGGTGTCTCCTTCAACTCAGCCGAGCTGGGACGGCGTCAGATTGGCCCCGCTGATGACCACGGCCACCCGCTCACCGGCCGCGGGCTTGTAGGCCCCGCTCAGCAGGGCCGCGACCCCGACCGACGCGGCGGGCTCGGCCGCGATCCGGGCCGCCTGCCACAGCGCCTGCTGGGCGGCCAGGATCGAGGCGTCGTCGACCAGCACGACGTCCTCGACGTAGGCCTGCGTGATGGGGAACATCAGCTCGCCCACGCGGCGCGGAGCCAGGGCATCTGCGGCCACGCTTCCGGCCGGGGCGTCGGCCGGGCGGCCCTCGGCGCGGGCCTGGGTCAGGGTGGGGGCGCCATCCGGCTCCACCCCGAGGACCCGGACCTGGCCGCCGAACCAGGCAGCGACGCCGCCAATGAGCCCGCCGCCGCCCACCGGGACCAGCACGGTATCCAGCTCGCCGGCCTGGCCGGCCAGCTCCAGGGCCAGCGTGCCCTGGCCGAGCAGGGTCTCCCGCTGGTCATAGGCGTGCACGCTCATCGCCCCTGAGCTGCCCATCCACTCCTGCGCCGCCGCGAGCGCGTCGGCGTAACGGTCGCCGGTGACCACCAGGTCCGCACCGAGCCGGCGGATCCGCTCCATTTTCGCGGGGGCCGACACGGTCGGCACGAAGATCCTGGCGGGCACGCCCAGGCGATGCGCCGCGTAAGCCACCGCGACGCCGTGGTTGCCGCCCGAGGCGGCCACCACCCCGGCGGCTGGCACCTCCCGCAGCAGCAGGTTCGCGAACGCGCCGCGGGCCTTGAACGAGCCGGCGCACTGCAGCTGCTCAAGCTTGAGCGTGACCGCGGGCAGGCCGGCCCGGGACGGGTCGAGGTCGCCGAGCTCGACCTGGATCACCGGCGTACGCCGGATCCAGGGGCGGATCGTATCGTGGGTAACGCCGATGTCAGCACGGGAGATCACGTCTGCACCCTACCCAGGGGTGCGGGCCAGGGGAGACTAGCAAGCATGAGCGAGCACACGCACACCCATGACGAGGATTCGGCCTGCGAAGTTGCTCACAGCCCAGTCGCGCCCGCAGCCAGCTCGGCGCCGGCCGAGCGCACGCTGGTCGCGGTGTTCGCCTCGCCGGTGGCCGGCTACCTGCTGCGCTACGCCGCCGACTTGGGGTTCCGCGGGCTCTTGCTCGAGCCGGACGAGGTACGTGCTTCCGGGGCCGCTGCCCTCGGCTTCCCGCTGCTCAGTGCGGTGCCTGAGGACCTCGATGGTTCCGTCGACATGGTCGTCACCGACCACCACCGGCCCGAGCTCGGCGTCATGCTCCGCGACGCGCTGAATACCAAAGCCCGCTGGATCGGCATCATGGGGAACCCGCACCACGCCGGGCCGCACGTGCAGATGCTCACCGACCTCGGCGTGCCGGGCGGCGAGATCGCCCGCGTGCACCGGCCGATCGGCCTGAACATCGGCTCGCGCACGCCGCCCGAGATCGCCGTCTCGACCCTGGCCGGGCTGCTCGCCGATCGCAACGGACGTCCCGGCGGCTTCGAGTTCTGACCGGCCACGGGGACATTCGAACTGTCCGGACATTTCCGGACGACATTTCCCGACGCAAGTGCTGCCGACAGGCGTAATTTTCCTCATTTCTGCGGGCTCGCAGGGGCATACCGGAGCGCCTGACCCGGTTACAGCGGATGGCGGACCACGGTCACCGCCGCCGCCTGGGGCCCCGCCACCGGCCGCACGCCGCGCCTTGCCGCGGGTTAGGCTGGAAGCAGCCGAAGCGGGGGCTGAGGCGTGCGGGAGGCGGTGTTGGCCGGGGCTTTCTTCCGGCACCGCGGGCTGATCGCGTTCGGGGCTGGTGGCGCGATGGCCGAAGCGGCGGTGCTGTCATTTCTTGCACCTGCTGCGCGGCCGCTCGCCCCGCAGGTGACCGCCCTGCCGCCGCTGGCGGCCTATCACGACCTGCGCTGGCTGTTCGCGTTCAATCAGTCGTGGCTGGGTTTCACCGCCGTGCTGCTGCTGCTGGTGCTGGCGCGTTCGGCCGTCGACGCCGCCATGATCCTGCTGGCCTGGCCGCGCGGCCCGGACCTGGGCATCCCGCGCCCCACCTTCGTGGGGTCGGTGGTGTCCTGCGCCGTGCTCACGGTCCTGGCCGGCCTGGTGATGTCGCCCGTCCTCACGCTGATGTTCGGGGTGGCCCTGCTCCCGTTTTCCTGGCCCTATCTGGCCGCGGTCCCCATCCTGCTCGGCACCGCGGTGGCGCTGGGGCTGGGCGGGGTGGGCCCGAGCTGGTGGCGGCGGCTGCCTCCGGTCGGCACCGCGGCCTGGGTGGTGGCCAGTTTCGTCGTGCTGTCCGCGGCTGCGGCCCTGATGGGCAGCCTCAGCACGCCGGCGATCGTGGCGGTGGCCGGGCTGGCCGGGGTCATCGAGGCGCGAGCCTGGTACGGGCTCACCTCGGCGGCGGTCCGGCGCGCGGTGGAAAAGCCGCTGCACCCATGGCCCTGGCGGGCGGCGCTGCAGCGGATCCGCCGGGGGCTGCAGCACCGGACCAGCTGGGTCCCGGTCGCGCCGCTGGCCGCGGTCATGGTGCTGGTGGTGGTGGTGGGAGTCGCGCGGCTGGCCTTCACCGGGGTGGTGAACTTCGACCCGGATGGCGCCGGCGTGACCGTCGCGGCGGCCAGCCCCGCGGCGGCCAGCCGTGCCTCAGCCAGCCCCGCGG
>JBAPYC010001200.1:0-4439 GCA_049284535.1 Streptosporangiaceae bacterium | reverse complement strand
GACGTCATCCGCGCTGCGGTCGACGCGGCGCCCGGCACGCTGGTGGCGGCGGTCACCGTGCTGACCTCGCTGCAAGAGCCCGACCTCGCCCAGATCGGGCTGACCGGCACAGTCTCGGACGTGGTGCTGAGGCTGGCCGCGCTCTCGGTCGCGGCAGGCGCGAAGGGCCTGGTCTGCTCGCCGCGCGAGGTCTCCGCCGTGCGCGCTGAGGTAGGCGACGACGTTACCCTGATCACTCCGGGCGTCCGCCCGGCAGGCGCCGAGGCCCACGACCAGGCCCGGGTGTCTACCCCGGAGGAAGCCCTGCTGGCCGGTGCGGACCTGCTGGTCATCGGCCGTCCCATCACCCGGGCCCCGGATCCTGGTGCCGCCGCCGCGGCCATTGCCGCCTCACTGCGCCGGGTGGCTGTGGCCAGGTGAGCCCGCCAGCTCGCCCGGCCCCTCACCGGCCGCTACCGCGGCCCGGTGACCTGCGGTAATCTCGAACTCACGGTATGATCATGGCAGTGACGACGCGCGAAGGGTCGAAAAGCAACATCCGTCACGAAAGCCTCATAGCGCAACAAGGGTTACAAAAGTCCTTGAAGCCTGGAATGGGCAGCCGGCGCTCCCGGCAGCCCATTGCAAAGCGCGGGTAAATTTCATCGTCACAGTTGAGACTCACGTCGCCGAATAGCCTCCGAGTTGGTCCGTGGCCGTAGTGAGATGAGTGGGACATGTCTGCCGATTCCGTGACGCGCCGAGCGGGTACCGATGCAGCGAGCCGGACATGGCATACGCTGGGGTCCTGTGAGGTCGACGGTGGGATATCACGTGATGAGACCCCTCATGAGGGGCCGGGGGACACGGGATGATGACTCATAGTAATAGGTCGGCGACAATAAGTAATATATTTAAATTTGTAATGACGCAAACGAGGATTTGCGTTGCCTAAAGGGTACGTGATTGGCTAGTTTTCCCTCCCGACAAACCTTTTTCCGACGAAACCCGAGGTGACCCCGAGTGGCTCTTCCTCCCCTCACTCCCGAAGAACGTGCGGCAGCACTTGAGAAGGCGGCCCGTGCACGCAAAGAACGCGCCGAGGTGAAGAACCGCCTCAAGCGCGGAGCCACGAGCTTGTCAGATGTCATCAAGGAAGGCGCGACTGATGACGTCATTGGCAAGATGAAGGTGTCTGCCCTGCTCGAGTCCCTGCCAGGTGTAGGCAAGGTCCGGGCCAAGCAGATCATGGAAAGGCTCGGTATCGCGGAATCGCGTCGCGTACGCGGGCTGGGCACCAACCAGCGCTCCTCGCTTGAGCAAGAGTTCGGTGCCGATATCTGAACCGCGTGGCATGCGGGAACCAGGTCCTAGCCGCTCGGCGGTTGCGACTCCGGTGCATTCTCGGCTGACCGTGCTCTCCGGGCCCTCCGGGGTCGGGAAGAGCACGGTCGTCGCCGAACTTAACAGGACTTGTCCGCAGATCTGGATTTCCGTGTCAGTGACGACACGGAAGCCGCGTCCGGGGGAAGTGGACGGGCGCGAATATTACTTTGCCGATGACAAAGAGTTTGACCGGTTGGTCGCCAGCGGTGCACTGCTCGAGTGGGCCACCTTCGCGGGCAACCGGTATGGCACCCCGCTCGCGCCACTGAAAGAAAAGCTCGACTCCGGCGCCCTGTGCCTGCTCGAGATCGACGTGGCCGGCGCACGGCAGGTCAAGCGGGCTGACCCCGATGCCCGGCTGGTTTTCCTGGCCCCGCCGTCCTGGGACGAGCTGGTGCGCCGGCTGACCGGCCGGGGTACCGAGGACCCGGAGGTGGTGGCCCGCAGGCTGGCCGCCGCCCGGGAAGAGCTGGCCGCGGCCACCGAGTTCGAGGTCACGCTGGTGAACACATCCGTCCAGGACGTATGCCGCCAGCTGGTAGCCTTGATGGAGCAGTAGCCTGCGCGCGGCGCAGGGCTTCACTTCAGTTCCCGCGGGATTCACCCAGGTGCGGGGTTTTACGGAAGGCAGAGTGTGGCAGGAACTCAGGCCGCAGATGGCATCATCAGCCCGCCGATCGACGATCTTCTCGAAGTCACGGACAGCAAGTACCGGCTAGTGATCATGGCCGCCAAGCGCGCGCGGCAGATCAACGCCTACTACTCCCAGCTCGGCGAGGGCCTGCTCGAGTACGTCGGGCCGCTGGTCGAGACGCGCAGCCAGGAGAAGCCGCTGTCGATCTCGCTCCGCGAGATCAATGAGCGGCTGCTGAACGTTGAGGTCATCGAGGGCTGACCAGCGCCATGCCCGCCCGCGTCGTGCTCGGCGTCGGTGCGGGCATTGCTGCGTATAAATCTTGTGAGCTGCTCAGGCTGCTCACCGAATCTGGCCATCACGTCCGGGTGGTTCCGACCCCGGACGCGCTGCGTTTCGTCGGCGAGGCGACCTGGGCGGCGCTGTCCGGCCAGCTGGTGACCACTGACGCCTGGACCGGTGTGTCCGACGTGCCGCACGTGCGGATCGGCCAGTCGGCCGACCTGGTGGTCGTCGCGCCCGCGACCGCGGACCTGATGGCGCGGGCCGCCGCAGGGATGGCCGGCGATCTGCTCACCGCGACGTTGCTGACCGCCCGGTGCCCGGTGCTGTATGCGCCCGCCATGCACACGGAGATGTGGGAGCACCCGGCTACCCAGGCCAATGTGTCGCTGCTCCGCGAGCGCGGCGCGATCGTGCTCGCTCCCGCGGTCGGCCGCCTCACCGGCGCCGATAGCGGCCCCGGGCGGCTGCCCGAGCCTGCCGAGATCTTCGCGGTGGCCTCCCGGCTGCTGTCCCGCGCGGGGAGCGGTGACGCCGGGAATGCTGACGCCAGCACCGCCGGCCTCCCGCAGCCCGACCTGGCCGGGCGGCGCGTGGTGATCTCCGCGGGCGGAACCCGGGAGGAGATCGACCCGGTGCGGTTCATCGGCAACTGGTCGACCGGTATCCAGGGATACGCGTTCGCCCGTACCGCGGTGGCCCGCGGGGCCGAGGTGATCCTGGTCGCGGCCAACGTGTCGCTGCCCGATCCGGCCGGGGCCAAGGTGGTCCGGGTGGTCTCGGCCCGCGACCTGCAAGACGCCGTCTCGGCCGCCGCGGCCGGAGCCGACGCGGTCGTGATGGCTGCCGCCGTCGCCGACTACCGCCCCCGGGCGCGCAGCGAGGCCAAGATGAAGAAGGACGGCCAGCCACCCGAGCCCCTGGAGCTGACCGAGAACCCGGATATCCTGGCCGGGCTGGCCGCCGCCCGCCGCCAGCGCTCCGCCGCCGGTGCCGCCGGTAATGCCGAACGGGCTGGCCTGCCGCCATTCCGCCAGGTCCTGGTAGGTTTCGCGGCCGAGACCGACACCTCGGCGGACGCGGCCCAGGCCAAGCTGGCCCGCAAGGGCTGCGACCTGCTCGTCGTCAACCCGGTCGGGAACGGGCTCGGCTTCGGCACGCCGGATAACGAGGCGGTCGTCTACGGCGCCGACGGGACCATCACCCCGATCCCGCGCGGGCCCAAGGAGAATCTCGCCGATATCGTATGGAACCTGGTAGCAGCGCGACTTAGCTAAACTCAGGTGCCGGCCAGTCCCGGTTACACTCATCGCAGCCCATGAGACGAGGAGAAGAACCGTGGCGCGTCGCTTGTTTACTTCTGAGTCGGTGACGGAAGGTCACCCAGACAAGATGGCCGACCAGATCAGCGACGCCATCCTGGACTCCATGATCAAGGACGATCCGGGCAGCCGCGTGGCCGTGGAAACCCTGATCACGACCGGCCAGGTGCACGTGGCCGGCGAGGTCACCACAAAGACCTACGTTGACATCCCCGGCATCATCCGGGACAAGATCCTCGAGATCGGCTACGACTCCTCGGCCAAGGGATATGACGGCGCTTCCTGCGGCGTGTCGGTATCCATCGGCTCCCAGTCTCCCGACATCGCCCAGGGCGTGGCCGACGCCTTTGAGTACCGCGAGGGAGAGGGCACCGACGAGCTCGACCGGCAGGGCGCCGGTGACCAGGGCCTGATGTTCGGCTACGCGTGCCGCGAGACGCCCGAGCTGATGCCGCTGCCGATCATGCTGGCGCACAAGCTCGCCCGCCAGCTGTCCGGGGTCCGCCGCTCGGGCACCGTGCCTTACCTGCGTCCCGACGGCAAGACCCAGGTCACCATCGAGTACGCCGGTGACAAGCCGGTGCGGCTGGACACGGTGGTGGTCTCGACCCAGCACGCGCCCGACATCAACCTCAAGGAACTGCTGGCCCCCGACATCAGGGACTACGTGGTCGAGCCGGTCCTGGCCGACGCGGGTATCGACTGCGAGGGCTTCCGGCTGCTGGTCAACCCGACTGGCCGGTTCGAGATCGGCGGCCCGATGGGTGACGCGGGGCTGACCGGGCGCAAGATCATCATCGACACCTACGGCGGCATGGCCCGGCACGGGGGAGGGG
>JBAPYC010001199.1:0-11320 GCA_049284535.1 Streptosporangiaceae bacterium | reverse complement strand
CCACGGTCCATTCACGGAAAGGAACCGTGGCGGCTGACTGCGCCGCGGTCCGGTGCTCAGATCCGCAGTATCTCAAGTCCGCCATGCAGCTCGATTACCTGGCCCGTGATGTAGTCGGCTTCCCCGGAGGCAAGGAAGGCGACAAGCGCGGCGACATCCTCTGGCCGCCCGCCGCGGCCGATGGGGATATCCGCGACGACCCTTTCCAGGAAGTCTTCCTTCATCGACGTCCTGCCGTCGGCGGAGGGAGCGGTCAGCCCCGTCCCGCCGATGTATCCCGGCGCCACGGCATTGACGTTGATCTTGCGCCCCGCCCACTCCCGGGCCATCGCCTTCGTCAGCCCGATGAGCGCAGCCTTGGCGGAACTGTAGTTGGCGGACAGTTCGCGGCCGTAGATGCCGCTCACGGACGCGATGTTCACGACCTTGCGGTGCCGCCCGTCCTCGGGAACGGCTCTGAGCAGATCCGCACACGATCGCATGCAGTTGAAGGCGCCGCGCGCGATCACGTCGTTCACAATGTCCCACTGCTCATCGGTCATCTTGTGGAGCGCGGCGTCGCGGACGAGCCCGGCGTTATTCACCAGGATGTCAAGCCTGCCGTAGCGCTCCCGCAGAAGCTGGGCGAGACCATCGGTGTCCGTAGTGGACCGCACGTCCACGGCAGAGGAGAAGACCCTCGCACCGGCCTCGGCGAGGACCTGGCACGCCCTTTCCACGGAAGGCTTGTCAATGTCGCAGAGAACGACTACGGCTCCCAGCCCGGACAAACGCCGGGCAATGGCGAGCCCAATACCATTTCCTGCGCCCGTCACAACCGCTACGCGATCCTCCAGTGACCTGCCTGGGATGGTCAAAGGACTCCTTCCCGCGTTGCCGGACGGCTGTTTGAACTTCGATCTGCAGGCTGCTGTGCGGCTAGTAGCGCCACGTGTCTGCGAAGGCGGGAAGGCGGCGTCCCAGGACTCCTTCGGCGACCGTGATCGCTGATCGCGCCGACCGGTCAATGCCGATCATGCGGCTGCGGTAGGTGTCCCCCACCACCCACAGGCCGTCCACGGCAGGAACCTTATTGGCCGGGCGGTAAATGCCGACAAGTCCAGGCCGCTGCCAGATGTTGTAGTTGAGGACCCTGTGCCGCTTCATCCACAGGACATGGCTCTTCAGATCCGGCAGCAGCTGGTACATCTCCTGCTCGAGCTGGTCGAACTTTGTGTTCACCCAGGACGGGTCGCGAGAGTTCAGCGGGTCTGCCACCACCCCGCAGCACAGCAGGTGCTTGCCTTCAGGAGCCACCGAGGGGTCCAGGGCAGAGGGCATGTACGACCATCCGTCCAGGCCCGTGAAGGGGCCGTTGACCCAGCCCGTCAGCTCACGCGGCGAGCGCGCGTAGACCGGCGCGTCCAGTGCCGCGTATATCCCGAGCCAGAAGGTCCTGTTCTCCAGCTTGGAGCCCTCGCGGATCTGCGCGACATACCACTTCGGCATGTCGTTCTCCGGCAGCACCTTCAAGGCATCCCAGATGGGCACACTGCAGATAACCGTGCCCGCATGAACAGTGCCGGATTCGACCTCGTAGTTCTCGACACCCATCAGCCCGCGCTTCACCACGACCCCGCGCGAGGCGCCATCGGTGACCAGGACCCGGGAGACGGTGACTCCGGTTTCGATGCGGCCGCCATTGCCCTCGATGACCTTCGCCAGGTCGGTGCAGATCTTGACGTATCCGCCCTTCGGCCAGACCGAGTAGCCGGCCACGCGCTTCTCTCCGTAATGCAGCTTGCGGGTGTAGAGGAAGTCGCTGGCGCTCAGGTCCCACCAGTAATCACCCCCCATGCTCTCGATTTTCCCGAGATGTTCCATGAAGGAGATGACGCCTTTGCTGTCCGTCCGCTGGGCCAGCCACGTCCGCAACGGCAGATCATCCAGCTTGTCGAAGTCGGAGTACTCCGAGCTGACGATCTCGGACAC
Source organism: Streptosporangiaceae bacterium (assembly GCA_049284535.1). Lineage (GTDB taxonomy): Bacteria > Actinomycetota > Actinomycetes > Streptosporangiales > Streptosporangiaceae > Palsa-504. The sequence goes on along the minus strand of JBAPYC010001199.1, from coordinate 9,349 downwards.
AATGCGCCTGTACTCCTCCTTGTCCTCGCCGTAAAAGTCACGGATGTCGTGCCACTCATTGCCGTAGTACACGGGGCACGCATCGTTGCGGATACCGGTGGTCTCCAGTTTCAGGCCGACGGACTCGAAGACCCTCCCGAGGCCGGATCCGGTGTCCTCCAGGATGTGACCTCCCCACTGGAGCGTGTAACCGTCTACGGTGAGCTCGGAGATCCGCCCGCCGATCTCCGGGCGCCGCTCAAGCACCAGGACGCTCTTGCCCTGCTGGGACAGGATCGCCCCGGTGCAGAGCCCGGCCACGCCCGCGCCGATGATCACAACGTCCGGGTTAGTCATGCGCTCACTCCCCTGTTTGTCACGCGCCCGCCAGCTTTTCCCGGTCCATGGTGTCCGGGGTCACGCCCTGATCTCTGAGTTTGTACTTCTCGACGCGCGCCGTCGGCGTCTTGGGCAGCTCGGCAATCAGCCGGACGTAGCGCGGTACGGCGAACCTGGGCATCGTGTCAGCACAGAACCGGAAGAATTCGCCCGGGTCGAATGGTGCTTCCGGCCGGAGCACGACGGCGACCATCACCTCGTCCTCGGTCAGCTCGGACGCGACGTCGTAAACCGCGGCCTCGGCCACCGCCGGATGCGCGAGAACGGCGCGTTCGACTTCGAAGGAGGAGATGTTCTCGCCGCGCCTGCGCAGCGAGTCCTTGACCCGGTCCAGATAGATGAGATATCCGTCCTCGGTCAGCTTCCCCAGGTCACCGCTGTGGAACCACAGGTTCCGCCAGGCCTCCACGGTGGCCTCGGGGTTCTTCCAGTAGCCCTGGGTGATAGCCCAGGGTTCGCGAGGCCGCACCACGATCTCGCCCGGAGTCCCGGCGGGCACCGCGTTGTCATGCGGATCGTGGATCTCAAGCTCGAGATGGCCGAACGGTTTCCCCATCGTGCCGCGCACAATGTCATTGATCCGGTGGCCACTCGCCGTCCCGATCTCCGTCATCCCGTACACCTCGATGAGGCGCACCCCAAACCGTTTCTCAAAGGCGTCGGTGATGGCCGGCGGTGCCGCGGCTCCGCCGCCTACCCGCAGCGGGTTGCCCTCTTCCCCCGGGACCGGCTCCCGATTCCACAGCATCTGGATGATGGCACCCATGTACGCGAAATAGGTGGCGCCGTATTTGCTGACGTCGCGCCAGAACTCGCGGACCGAGAATCGTTCCCGCAGGGCAACTGACGCGCCGGCGATCAGCGCGTTCGCGACAAGAACGTTCCGGGCCGTGGTGTGAAAGAGCGGCAGGAAGGAGTAGCCGACGTCATCGGCCTCCATCTCGAACATCTCGTGCCAGACACGCGCGGTCCACAGCGCACTGCGGTGGCAATGCGTCGCGCCCTTGGATGGTCCCGTCGTGCCGGACGTGTAGAGGATGTAGACGAGGTCCGACTCATCTCGCGGGACACGAAGGCGCGGGCGGCAGGGTGAACCAGTCTGGCAGCGCGTGCTGGGGCTGTGCCAGGGAGACCGGCCCAGTGTCAGCAAGCGCTGCCGCCTCGGGACGGCCGGCGAGCACAACGTGGCGGAGGTACCGGAGGTTGAGCCCCTTCAGGCGCGGCACATATTTCGGCTCTATCACCAGGACCGGGGCTTCGCTCTCATTGAGCAGGTGCTCGAGGAAAGTCCCCTTGAACTCTGTGTTGATGGGCACTTCGATGACGCCTGCCCAGGCACATCCGAACCAGACGAAGATGTGCATGGGACTGGAGTCGAGCATCGTCGCTACCGGAACGGCCGGGTCATCCACCAGCGTGGCCAGGCCAGACGCCACCCGCGCCGCCCGGTCGCACACCTCGGCATAGGTGTAGGAGTCGTCCTGGCACAAGAGGAAGTTCTTGTCCGCGAAGGAATTAGCCCGGTCTTCCATAATCTTGGAGAAGACCCAGTCGCCTTGGTACCCGCCGGCCATTACCGTACCTCCGCACTCTCCGGGTCAGAGCTCCGCTGACCGTCCGCCGGCCGCACACCTCATCCTCGCGAGGCCCGAAATCCCGCCGGTGCCGTACGTCTGTGGCCCGCGTTGACGGTGTTACCTGTCAGCGGTAGCTTACTAACAAACGGCTGTTTGGCAATACCGGTCGTCGTACTTGGCGCGCCGGGGAACCAGCGCCTGATGCCCGAGAGCGAGGACCATGCCCGCTGACGCGCCTGTCCCGGCACAGATCGACCCCGACGAGATCCGCGACCTGGTCCGGACTTTCGTGCAGCGGGAGGTACCGGAGGACGAGAAAAGGCGGCATGACCGGGAACGCGAGTTCCCCCACAAGTACTGGCCGCTGATGGCATCACTGGGCTTCATGCAGATGTGCGTCCCGGTCGCATACGGCGGAACGAGCGGGGATGTCCGCAGCCAGACCGTCCTGATCGAGGAACTCGCCCGGCAATGGTTTCCGCTGGCCGAGGCGCTGGCCACATCTGTGTTCGCGGGCGTGCGGACGCTGCAGTGGCACGGCACCGAGCAGCAGCGCCAGGAGTTCCTGCCCAAGTTCGCCGACGGCAGCGTCCGGTTCTCGTTCGGTGTCACCGAACCGGGCGGTGGCACCGATGTGCTCGGGGCGATGCGGACGCGGGCACGGGAAACCGCTGGCGGCTACGTCATCAATGGCTCCAAGATGTACACCACGATGGCCGACGTCTCCGATTACATCGTCGTCCTCACCCGCACCGAAGATCTCCCGAAACGCTCCGGGGGCCTGACCCTGCTCCTGGTGCCCACGGATGCTCCGGGACTGACTATCCAGCGGCTCAATACCCTGGGACTGCGGTCGACCGCCACCAATCAGTGCTTCTTTGCGGACGTGACGGTCCCGCACGATTTCCGGATCGGCGAGCAAGGGAAGGGCTGGGATGCGCTGCTGGCCTCGCTCAACAATGAGCGGATCGCGGTGGCCGCCCTGGCGCTGGGCAACGCGCAGGCCGCGTTCGACCTGGCCCTGGACTACGCCAAGCAGCGGGAAGCCTTCGGGCGCAAGCTCGGCCAGATCCAGGCCATACAGCACTATCTCGCCCGGATGTCGATCGAAATCGACACCGCCAGGCTAGCCCTCTACCATGCCGCCGAACTGCAGGACCAGGGAAAGGACTGCGGCCAGCAGGCCACGGTGGCCAAGTACGTGGCATCCGAGGCCGGTGTTCATGTGACCGACCTGGGCATGAGAATCCTGGCCGGCGCCGGATATACCGAGGACTTCCCGATGGAACGGTTCTTCCGGGATGCTCGCGTTTTCACGTTCGGCCCGATAACCAACGAGATGGTCCTCAACTTCGTCGCCGGGAAACTGGGACTTCCCCGCAGCTTTTAGACCCTGCTCGTCTTAGATCCTCCGCGCGTGCGCAGACCGGCGCCGGCGACAGCCATCGGCATCACATGAACACGGGGAGACATGCCTTCCGCTATCCGCCTTGACACAGGGCCCGGCCGCTCTGTCGGCATTTCGCTGCCTGTGCAAGATGAACTGCCGCCGGCCGACTACGTTCGCCTGGCGGCGCGAGCCGAGGAGTACGGCTTCGCGTCGGTTTTCCTGGGGGAAATCGCAGGCACCGATGCGTTTGCGCTGCTCGGGGCCATCGCCGCCACCACCAGGCAGATACAGCTGGGTACCGGGATCGTCTCGCTGTACAGCCGGTCGGTGCCGCAGCTGGCAATGGCGACCGCGACCCTGGATGGGCTGGCTCCGGGTCGTTTCGTATTGGGGCTCGGATGCAGCACGCGCGGTGTGGTGGAGGACTGGCACGGCCGCTCGTTTCACGGTTCCTCGGGAGTCCCGGCCGTGCTTGAGCCGCTGCGCCGGCTTCTCGCCGGTGAATCTGTCAGTCTCAGCGACAGCCCCGGGCCGTACGGCCGGTTCCGGCTTATGCCGCCCTCTCGCCATGATGTGCCTGTCATCCTGGCCGCGATCGGCCCCAGCATGCTGCAGACCGCGGCCCGCTGGGCCGACGGGGTCTATTTGGCTTTTTGCCCCGTGGACGATACGGAGCAGCGGATCGCGATGGTGCATAAGGCCGCGGAACGCCCCGTGACGAGCATGATGTCCGTCAACGCGTACGCCGGAGAAGATCTCGAGGGCGGGATGCGCCGGATGCGGGAGTTCCTGCTCCGGTACTTCCTGCTGCCCACCCACCGCCGCGGTTTCGGCGAGGCCGATACAGCGGCACTGGAGCGCGCGGTTCAGCTGTGGCGCGACGGTGCCAGGAGCCAGGCGATCGGCGCCGTCCCGGACCGGGTCGTGCAACGTTTCGCGGTCGTGGGCAGCGGATCCGATGTCGCCGAACGCGTGCACGCCTACTGGGCGGCTGGGATTGATCATGTGGTCCTGCATGTGCTCGGTGACGGTTCTCCGGGGGGTGAGGCTTCCGCCGGAACGTGCCGCGCGGTCTCACTGGCGCTGCAGGACTCCCGCTGAGCTCGGTCGCTGCCGGCTACTCGGGTGGCGTGCTCTGCTTCTCAGGGTTCGGCTCGCCGTGTCCCCCCTGCGGGCCCGGGCGGCCGTCCGGCCGGGCCCGCAGCCAGGCGTCGTGGAACCAGCGGCCGAACAGCTGGCCGCCGTAGATAACCCAGCCGACGCCGATCAGCCATGACTGCAGGATCAGGACGGTTCCCAGTGCGCCGTAGCTGACCGCGTTGCTGGCGACGAGCGGCTGGAAAACCAAAGTGGAGAAGACTCGCAGGCCACTCAGGCCCAGGACCGTCGCCACCGCGCCCGGCACCGCCGCGCGGTAGCTCACCCGGCCGCCGACCAGGAAGCGCAGCCCCCACCAGAAGAAGGCGACGCCGAGCACCACCGCTACCGCTCCCGTCGCGATCAGGCCGCCGTGCGCCGAGGTGCCGACCGTGGCCTCCGCATAGATGTAGGCGGTGAGGACGGCCAGCCACACCAGCTGACGCCAGATCTTGTGCCACGGTCCGGCGGGGAGGCCCCAGATTCTTCCGAACCCGGCCTGCACGCTGCCCGCGAACGATATTCCGGACACGGCGAGCAGCAGGGCACTGAACACGCTCGTCGTGCCCAGCACCCGGGCTGGCGCCGAGAAGACCAGGTTCACCGCGCTGGTGGAGGAGCCGTTCAGGCCCATGCCGTAGACCACCCACGTGGCCAGGCCGCCATCCGGGGAAGGGTTAGCTGCGGCTACGACAATGAGCAGCGGGATCATCGTGAGGATGGCCAGGGCGGCGAAGCCCATGGCCCGGTACGTGAGCTCGAACTCCTTACCGGCCTGGTGGAGATCCTTGAAATGGAGATCGTGCCAGACCCGCTCGGCGGCTCGTTGCACCGTGCGGTGCAGCGTCTGGTACCGGCTCGCGCCTATCATCGGTGACCGCGCCTATCAGCACTGGCCGGTTCGTTTCATGCCTCATTCTCGGTCGCTGCCTGGCTTCTGGGAAGCCCTTCCGGGAGCGGTAAAGGCCGGCTTACCGGCGTCCGGCGTATTTCTCGGCTGCGCGGGCGAGGTCTGGGCGGGCATCAAGGATGGGGCGCATCCGCTGCCATGCCTGCTCTCGTCTGGCGGGGATGTACTCGGTGGGCCAGTTTCCCTCGTGCGGCCGGTAGCCCCTGAGCACCCGGCGGGCCACGGTGGCCACGTGCACCTCGTCCACGCCGTCGGCGATGCCCATGGTGGGTGCCGACGCATACATCGCCTGAACAGGCGTGAGATCGGTGGTCCCGAGCGAGCCCAGGATGTGCAGCGCGTTGAACGACACCTCGCGCAAAACCTTCGCCATCGTGAACTTGACCGCCGCGATGTCGGTGCGGGTCTCGGACGTTGAGGTCTGGTCGATCTTCCAGGCGGTCTCGAGTACGAACAGCCGGAGCATCCTGATCGCGGCGTAGGACTCGGCAATCTTCTCCTGCACCATCTGGTGCTCCGCGATGAGCTTGCCGTGCGATTCGCGGCTGAGCGCCCGCTCGCACATCATGTCGAAGGCGAGCTTGCACTGGGCGATGGTACGCATGGCGTGATGGATCCGGCCGCCACCGAGGCGGCGCTGGGCCAGTACCTTGGCCCCGTTTTCCGGACCCAGCAGGTGGTCCGACGGCACGCGGACGTCACGGTAGACGATGTGATTGTGGTTTCTCGGCTCGGGCATGATCTGGACGCCGGGGGTGGTGCGGGGCACCACGAACATGCCGTTGACGCACATCACGAACAGCAGATCGGCGACACGGCCTGCCGAGGTGAACCATTTCTCGCCGTTGATGATCCACTCGTCGCCATCTTTGATGGCATGGGTCGTGAACAGGTCCGGATCGCTGCCGCCCTGTGGCTCGGTCATCGAGAACGCCGAGAACATGTCCTGGTTGAGCAGCGGCTCAAGCCACCGTTTCTTCTGTTCCTCGGTGCCGTAGGCCGCGAGGATCTCCATGTTCCCGGTATCGGGCGCCGCGGCACCGAACATCGAGGGTGCCCCGGCATAGCGGCCGATCACCTCGTTGAGCAGAGCCAGCCGCAGCTGCCCCAGGCCCGGCCCGCCCAGTTCCCGGTCGAGGAAGATCGCCCACAGCCCCTGGTCCTTGACCTCCTGCTGGAGCTCGCGGACATAGGCCTTCACCGCCGGGTCCGGCCACCGCACTGCATGAGGAAGGACGTAGTCCAGTGGCTCAACCTTTTCCCGGCAGAACCGCTCGACCCAGTCGAGCTTCTCCTGGAACTCGGGGTCGGTGGAGAAGTCCCACGCCATGCCCTCACCTCTTCTCGATTGGCGCGATACCAGCTGCCGCGGGGCAGAAAGGGAGCAAAATCCCGGTGGTCTCATTGTGGCCGATTACTAGGGACGCCGAACTAGGGAGTTTCTCTAGGGAGTTTGTTCTCAGCAAGATCGAAACTGGATCTATCAGCAGGGAACAAGCACAGAAACCCGGAGACCCGCCATGAGCACCCAGTACTACACCGACGACCAGCCCGCCAGCAGCCAGCAGGTCACCGGCCACCGCTCCCCCCGCCCCCAGAACAACCGGCCTTACCGTGTGTGGGCCATCGTCGTCGGCGCCGTCGTCGCGGCGGCCCTGATCGTCCTGGCCACCGTCACCCTGACCCACAGCACCACCAGCACCCCCACCCCGGCCGCCTCGGCAACCTCCACCTCAGCCCCGGCCGCTAACCCGGCCCAGCCGACGACCCCGGCCGTCACCCCCTCGGCCTCGGTCAAGAAGCTCCAGCAGGAACTCGGCCAGCTCAACTACTACGAAGGCCCCGTCGACGGCATCATGGGCCCCCAGACCACCGCCGCCATCCAGGACCTCCAGCGCCAGGCCGGACTCCCCCAGACCGGCATCATGAACACCGCCACCCAGGCCGCCCTGGCCAACTACCTCGCCCACGGCAACAACCAGATGGGCGGCAACTCCTGAGCCCCACCCCCACCCACACCCCCGCACCACCAGCAACCGAAAGGCCGGGACCACCGTCCCGGCCTTTCCGTCATCCCCAGTACCTGGCCGGGCCCGAGGCCGACGGGGCGCGGGCCGCTCTGGTGGGCGCTCCGGCATGGTGAGCAGTCTCCTGGCCATTTGCCCAGCTAGGCTGGGCCCCATGGCCGATCACTACCGAGCGCCTGGCTGGTTCACGCGGAACGTCTTCAACCAGCTGGTCGCCTTCCTGACCCGCCGCGGCATCAGCGTTCTCGGCTCGCGGATCCTGGCCGTCAAGGGCCGGACGAGCGGCCAGTGGCGGACCACGCCGGTCAACCTGCTGACCTACGACGGCCGCCGTTACATCGTGGCCGCCCGCGGCGAAACCCAGTGGGTGCGCAACCTGCGCGCCGCCGGCACCGGCGAGCTGCGGGCCGGCCGGCGCACCGAGAGCTTCCGCGGCCGGGAACTCGCCGAGGAGGAGAAGGTGCCAGTGCTGCGGGCCTACCTGCGCCGGTGGAAGGCAGAGGTCGGCATCTTCTTCGACGGCACTGGGCCTGACTCCAGCGACGACCAGCTCCGCGCTATCGCGCCCAGGCACCCGGCGTTCGAAGTACTCCCTGCGCAGCAGGTCCCGAACTGATCGCCGTGAGCACGCCGGGCCGGCACCGCTATGGCCCGGCCTGATCCGCTGGCCGCTCCAGGGATTATCGTGAGCACATAGGGATAAATGGCCAGAGCCGGTCGGGGAACGGGCAGTTGCCTGCACGAAGCCGGAGGGATGTCAGCGTGAGCGAGTCAGAAGGGACGTCGCCGGTGAGCGAGTACAAGGTCGTCAACCCAGCCACGAACGAGACCGAGCGTGAATTCCCGGCCGCGACCGATGCCGAGGTCGAGCAGGTGCTCGAGCGCTCGGCCCGCGCCTTCCGGTCCTGGCGGACCAGCGCGAAGGACGAGCGGGCCAAGGTCCTGCTGCGGGTAGCCGAGCTGTATAAGGAGCGGATCGACGACCTGGCCGCGCTGATCACCCGGGAGATGGGCAAGCCCACCCCGGAGGCCAAGGGCGAGATCCAGCTGGTGGCGAGCATCTACAAGTACTACGCCGAGCAGGGGCCCAAGCTCCTCGAGGACACCCCGCTCAGCCCGCGGGCCGGCGGGCAGGCCGTGATCCGCAAGGAGCCGATCGGCCCGCTGCTCGGCATCATGCCGTGGAACTTCCCCTACTACCAGGTGGCCCGTTTCGCGGGCCCGAACCTGATGGCCGGCAACACGATCATCTTGAAGCACGCGCCGCAGGACCCGGAATCGGCCCTGGCCATGGAGCAGATCTTCCACGACGCCGGACTGCACCAGGACGCCTACATCAACATCTTCGCGACCAACAGCCAGGTCGCGGACATCATCGCCGACCCGCGGCTGGCCGCGGTGTCAGTGACGGGCAGCGAGCGGGCCGGCGCCGCCGTCGCCGAGGTGGCGGGACGCAATCTCAAGAAGGTCGTCCTCGAGCTCGGCGGATCTGACCCCTTCATCGTGCTGGACAGCGACGACGTCGCCAAGACCGTGAAGGACGCGGTCATCGGCCGGATGGGTAACGCCGGCCAGGCATGCACCGCGGCGAAGCGGATGATCGTCGTAGGTGATCTCTACGACGAGTTCGCCGACCAGTTCACCGCGGCGATGGCCGCCCTGCGTCCAGGCGATCCCACGGACCCGGCCTCGGACCTGGGCCCGCTGTCGTCGGAGGCGGCCGCCGAGCGCCTGATGGAGCAGATCAGCGACGCCGTGGACAAGGGCGCCACGCTGCGCACCGGCGGCAAGCGGGTCGACCGGCCGGGGGCGTTCGTCGAGCCCACGGTGCTGACCGACGTCACCCCCGACATGCGGGCGTATCACGAGGAACTGTTCGGTCCCGCGGCGGTCATCTACCGGGCCGCGGACGTCTCCGAGGCGGTCGAAC
>JBAPYC010001198.1:0-3340 GCA_049284535.1 Streptosporangiaceae bacterium | reverse complement strand
ATCAGCAAAGAGCCGGGAAGCCGGTGAGCGGCGCCTGTCCCGCCGCTGAGCAGCAGACTGAGCGGAGGATCGAGTGCTTGCCTTGATCCTTTCCTGGTAATCGTGGCGATCGTGTTGGGCATCGTGGACGTCGTCGTCAAAGGTCTGCTATATCTGCTGTTCATCGGAATCGTGGTGTTCCTTGTCGGACTTCTCATCGGCGCTGTGGGGACCAGGCGACGAGCCGCCACGCCCGGTAATCCGTCACCAGGCTTTGATACCTCCGGACACAGTGCAGCACCGAAGTGCAACAACCTGGGTACAAGGGTAGATGAGTTCAATGAATACTAGGCTTATCGCAGCCGCCGAAGCGGTGATGGTTGCAGCCGTCATACTTGCCGCTGGGTGCGGCAGCGCCGCGACCGCTGCGCCGACGCCCTCGCCGACGCACAGTAACCTGTCGCCAGCGGCTAGTTCGACGTCGCCTAGTCCCTCCACGTCGCCTAGTCCGTCCGACTCGGCTCGGCCGCCCACCCCGCTTACGTTGTCAGCGACGACGTTTCCTGTCGCAGCGCTGCTTGCCTCCTGCTACCCCACCACCCCCAGCGGGGGCTGCTACCAGCCCGGCCAGTACTGCAGCACATCAGATTATGGCGCGACCGGTGTGGCGGGAGACGGCACACAGATCATCTGTCAAGACAACAACGGCTGGCGGTGGGAACCGGTCTACGGCACGACTCCCAGCGTCAGCCCGTTCCCCTCCGCGGCCCCTGTCACCGGCGGCGGCGGCACGGCCGGGTTCCAGGACGCCCTGCTGCTCTGGCTCGGTGTGGCGGCGCTGCTGGCCGGCGCCGGGAGCCTGGCCTACCGCAGGCGGCTCACCAGGAAACGCTGACCAGGGCAACGGTCGATGAACGCTACCAGGAGCTGACCTCCGCGGGCTACCAGGGCCGCCAGCGCGACCGCCAGCGGGTTCACGCAGGCAGCGCATATCCGGCCGGTGGCCGAGGGCGGTGAGCACCGTCTGGACAACGGGCTACTGCCCAGGTCGGACGTGCACACCCTGTTCGATCGCAGGTACCTTGCCGTTGATTCCCGGCACCGGTTGCTGGTCAGCTCTCGGCTGCGCGAAGACTTCGGTAACGGCGATCAGTTCTACGCCCGGGCAGGGGAAGTCATCGAGCTACCCGAACGCCCGGCCGACCGGCCGGACCGCGACTTCCTGGAATGGCACCTCGATGAAGTCTTCAAGGCCTCGTAGCGGCTGCCTGCCCAGCCGGTTGATGTACTCGACGCCCAACCAGGTATCGACCGCAGCCGCTGCGCTCGCCAACTCCGCTAGAGTCCTGCCGATCGCATACTTCATCTGCGGGCAGAGCCGGAAGGCCTAGTCCGACTCCCCGCCTCAGAAGCGGAAGGTCAGGCCATCTGGGCTGGCCCTCGCCGCAGGCGCAGGGCAGCCAGTTAGTCTCATTCTTGGCCAACCACCAGCCACCACGGCTCATCTGTTGTCCGTGCGGGATCTCTCGACCCAGTCACCGCCCCGGTGTTTCACATCGGAACAACCGTGTACGCGCCGCCCCGCGCACAGTTGAGTCGTAGGTCGCATCAATTGACGCCGTCTCCCGCCCGGCCGTGAAGGAGTGCAGAGATGACCGTGGCACCACAGATCCCCCCGACGGGCACCTCGCCGGAGTGCGACGCACTGCGGGCGCTCTACGCTGACTGGTCCGAGATCCTGGCCACGCCCGGACTGACCATTCGCTTGTTCCGCAGCATCTTCGACGAATGGCACCAGCCCACCCGCGAACCAGAGGATGTCACTTACCGCGAGGAGACCATAGGAGGCGTGCCCGGGATCTGGGTGCTGCCAACCGGGGCCGACCGGTCCCAGGTGCTGCTTTATACCCACGGCGGCGGCTTCGCGGTCGGATCGGCCGCCAGCCACCGCAAGCTCGCCGGGCACGTCGCGAAGGCACTCGGCGTCACCGCGTTTGTACTCGACTACCGGCGTGCTCCCGAACACCCGCATCCGGCCCAAGTCGAGGACGGCGTGGCGGCCTTCACCGCCCTGACCGAGCGAGGGATCGCAGCCGCGAACATCACGACGATCGGCGACTCGGCCGGCGGCAACCTTGCGGTCGCGATCGTGCTTGCGCTGCGCGAGCGTGGACTTCCCCTGCCCGGACGGGTGATCGCCTTCTCGCCGTGGCTGGACATGAACTGCGACGGCGAAACCCTGGTCACTAACGCCGCCACCGACGCACTGATCACCGTCCCGCTGCTGGAGGGCATGATCGCCGGGGTACTGGCGGAGGGCAGCATCGATTCGACCACACCGCTTGCGAACCCCCTCTACGCCGACTTCACCGGCTTCCCGCGGCTCTACGTCAACGCCGGCGGAGCGGAGGCGCTGCTCGACAACGCGACCCGGCTCGCCGACCGCGCGAAGGTCGCCGGCGTCGACGTGACCCTCTCGGTCGCCGACGGGATGCAGCACGTCTTTCCCATCCTCGCCGGAAACGCCCGCGAGGCGGACGCCGAGATCGCCAAGATCGCTGCGTGGTATCGCAGCTGATCACGATCCGTACATCAGGAGTTTCAATGAACGACACCACCACGACTACGGACTTCGACGCGATCGTCGTCGGGACCGGCTTCGGCGGCATCTACATGCTGCATAAGCTGCGTGACGACCTTGGGCTCACCGTGCGCGCGTTCGAGAAGGGCGGCGGAATCGGCGGCACGTGGTACTTTAACCGCTACCCCGGCGCGAAGTCAGACACTGAGGGATTCGTCTACCGCTACTCCTTCGACATGGACCTGCTGCGGGAGTGGGACTGGAACACCCGCTACCTCGACCAGCCGGACATCCTCGCCTACCTCGAGCACGTTGTGGACCGCTACGACCTGCGCCGCGACATCCAGCTCGACACCGAGGTCGTCGGCGCGGCGTTCGACGAGGACCGCAACGTCTGGCAGGTCCGGACGAGCACCGGCGAGGAGTTCACCGCCCGCTACTTGGTGACCGCGCTTGGCCTGCTCGCGAAGACCAATATCCCCGATATCCCCGGGCGCGACTCCTTCGCGGGCACCCTCGTGCACACCAACGCCTGGCCGCATGACCTAGACATCACCGGCAAGCGGGTCGGGGTGATCGGTACCGGCTCCACCGGCACCCAGTTCATCGTCGCGGCCGCCAAGATCGCGGCTCAGCTGACTGTGTTCCAGCGCTCTCCCCAGTATTGCGTCCCCTCTGGCAACGGGCCGGTCGAACCAGCCGAGGTCGCGCAGACTAAGGAGCACTTCGGCGAGATCTGGGAGCAGGTCCGCAACTCCGTAGTGGCTTTTGGGTTCCAGG
>JBAPYC010001197.1:0-2043 GCA_049284535.1 Streptosporangiaceae bacterium | reverse complement strand
TCGCTGTGGACGGCCGGGAACCACTCCGTTCCCCAGGCGACGCGCTTGGTCAGGAACATCTCGCTCAGCCACAGCCGGAAGTAGCTGCCGCCGGGCTCGAGCGGCGCGTCGTCGTAGGCCTCGTCGGTTCGTTCCTTCGGGACCGGCGCGTAGACGTGGTGCCGGGCGTTCTCCGTCCACCACCCGATGACGTGCTCCCACAGGCTCCGTCCGTTGATCACTAGGGCTCCCGGGGGACGGTGAAAGCCGGCGTACGGTCACGCCGGAACAGGCAGATGTCGAGGGCCTGCTCGACCGGACGGTCAGCCGCCGCGGGCTGAGCCGGTGTCGCGGCAGAGATCCGGGCCGCGCGGACCGCTTCGTAGACCCGGTCGGCGGTCATTCCCTTCCTGATGTGCGAGGCGATCTTCCCCAGCACTGCCTCGGCTCGCTCGGGATCCATCGAGGGCAGCATGATCACCGTCGCCGCTCCGGCGCGGAAGAGGTCGGCCGCCCACCCGCGCAGGTCGGCGGTGTCGCGGCGCTCGGTATCGAAGCGGCCACCCGTCTCGCCCGGCGACCCCATGGCGATGAACAACCGGGCCTGCATGCCCGCCACGACCTGGGGTTCGAGCAGGCCGCCGCCGACAACGGCCTCGCGGAGCTCATCATCTGAGGTCCCGCGGGCGTTCCCCTGTTCGGCGGTCTGCAGCAGGACTGCGCCACGCAGCCGGACCGGGCGGCCGATGACCAGGACGATGTCCGGCGGGTCAGTAGCCAGCGTGCTGGCCCGCTCGATCACCCGGTTGACGTTGTCCCTGGACAAGTCGGGGAATGACACGCTACGGGCTAGTCCGGCGCGCTCGGCGAACAGGCGGCGCGTGGTGTCGGCTAGCACGGCGACCGTGACGGGTGGCTGCGCGCGCCGTGGCCGTCCGGTCGCGGCCAGCGGCTCACCCCGGCGCCAGAAGTCCAGGGCGCCCGGGAGGGGCAAGTCTCCGGTCAGCACCGGGGAGGAGAGCAGCGCCTCCCACGGCATCCGCTCCAGGGCCGGGTCGATGTCGAGCGAGACGCGGACCGACCTCCGGGGTCCGACCAGGCTGGCCAGCTCGCGCAGTCCGTCTTGCAGGCTGGCCGGCAGGGCGGCCGCGCTCCGCTCGTAGGCCCGCAGCGGAGGCAGGACGGCGCTGTCGGTCACGCGGGTCGGCTTGGGCCGCTTCCAGGGCAGGAGGCGGGCGGGATCGGCCTGCCACTTCTCGATGTTGACCCTGATGTCGTCGGCGGTCGCGCCGGTGCCGGGCGAGGGAGTAATCCGGAGCCCGACCACGGCCCTGGCCCACCGCCGGGCTCGGCGCCACACGAGTGTCCAGGCGATCAGCGCCACCAGCACGCCTCCCGCGGCAATCACGAAGTCGATCAAGCCGACGTCGACCGTGGCTTCTACCCCGGTCGACTGCGCCCGTGCGCTCAGATGGGACCCGAGCAACGCCGTGGCCACCACGAACACCGTGCCAAACGTACACGCGGCCCCGAATACGTAAAAGATGATCTTGAAGAACCACCGCCAGCGACTCTGGCGGGGACGCCGGTGGGCTGGCCGGCGCCGCCATCGGCTGGGCCGCCGGGCCGACACGGACGGGTCGAGCTCAGCGGGCACCGATCCCAGCCTGGCTTCCAGCATGTTCCTGACCAGGGTGTCACTGACAGGCGCGCGGGCCGCGCCGTCGGCCTCGGTCCGCCGCGACAGGCAGGCGGCCAGCCGGGGCAGCCATCCGCCCATGACCGGCTCGAGCCGCCGGGGCTCCAGGAACACACGCTGCCGGGCGAGGTCGGCCCAGGCCGGCAGCGACGCTCCAGGCTGGCGGGCCACCGCTTCATAAGCGTCGCTGAGAAACTGGACCCGGTCGGGCCGGACAGCCATCCTGGCGCGCTGGCGCGCGAGCGTGGCCGCGATCGCCGCGAACAGAGCGCCGGCCGGATCGCCCGCCTCGTTGAACCAGCTCGCGGCCAGGTCCAGCAGCGTGACCGCCTCGCGGGGCAGGCGCAGGGCCAGCAGCTCACCCT
>JBAPYC010001196.1:0-2672 GCA_049284535.1 Streptosporangiaceae bacterium | reverse complement strand
CAATGGTCCCGCTGGCCGTCGCCGGCCATGAGAATCCGGCGACGAACGCGACCGAGACGCTCGCGGTCACGCTGCCGTTCGCCGTGGTCGGCCTGATCGTGGCCAGGCGCCAGCCGAAGAATCCGGTCGGCTGGCTCATGCTGTGCTTTGCGGTGGGCTTCTTGCTCAGCATCGATGCCGGCTCATACGACCTCGCTGTTTACCGGTTCGGCCGCGGCTTGCCACTGGGTGCGGTCTCGCTGCTGCTGTACGTGCTGTGGGAGCCCGCGCTGGTGCTCGGGCCGCTGGCGGTCCTGCTGTTTCCCGACGGCAGGCTGCCGTCGGCGCGGTCGCGCTGGGTGATCCGGGCCTACCTCCTGGTCGGGCTGATCCTGTTCGTCATCCTGGAGCTCAAATCTGCTGTTGCCATCGCCCATCATCAGACCCAGGTCGACAACAGCGGCCAGCTCAGGGTGTTCGACCAGAGCTCCGGGTACGGCGGCACGGTGTTCATCCTCGTGGCCTACGCGCTGCTGCTGACGGTATGGCTGGGCGCGCTGGGCCGCCAGTTCCTGGCCTGGCGGCGCTCGTACGGCGACCGGCGCGAGCAGTTCAAGTGGCTGGCCACCGGGGCGGTGATCTGCTTTACCGGGCTGCTCGTCTCGGTGCTGCTCAGCAGCTACCACGGCTGGTGGCATGCCGTCGGTGACGTCGCCGTCATCGGTGCCGCCGCGCTGCCGGTGTCCATCGGCATCGGAATCCTGAAGTACCGGTTGTACGACATCGACCGGATCATCTCGCGCACACTGGCCTACGTCATCGTCACCGGCCTGCTCGTCGGTCTGTACGCGGGCCTGGTGCTGCTGGCGACCCACCTCCTGTCGTTCCGCGGGTCGGTCGCCGTCGCCGCCTCCACGCTGGCCGCGGCGGCGCTGTTCAGCCCGCTGCGGCGGCGGGTTCAGCAGGTGGTGGACCGGCGGTTCAACCGCGCCCGGTACGACGCCGATCAGACCGTGGCGGCGTTCGCAGCCCGGCTGAAAGACGCCGTGGACCTCGATGCGGTCCAGCATGACCTGGCCAGCGTCGTCGACCATGCCCTCGAGCCGGCCCACGTGACGGTGTGGCTCAGCCCGCGAAGCTGACCTGCGCCACGACCACGCTCACGGCTTGGGCGCGAAGATGCCCAGGGGCTGGGCGATCAGGCGGACGACGGAGCCGGCGGCGTCCAGCTCGAACTCGGCGGTGACGGCGGGCTGGCCCTTGACCCCGAAGCGGAGGCCGCGGCCGGGCTCAAGCTCGAAGGGCGGAGCGCTGGGCAGGGTGGCGGTCAGCGTGTTGCCGCTGGTCAATGCGATGTTCAGCTCGATCGGGCCCATCGCGTAGGTGCCGGTCAGGCGTTGCAGGACCTCAGGGTCCTGGGCCCGGGTGTCGGGCCGGCGGCCGAACCGCAGCGGGCCGACGGAGGGCTCGAACGGGACCGTGAGCGCGGTGATGTCACCGTCCGGGTCGGAGGCGAACATGAGCGGGAAGTCGGGAAGCTGGCCGCCGAGCTCGTGCCACTCCAGGTCGAAGGTCTCGTAGTGCCGGTGGGTCATGCTGAGGTCCATGGTGCCGAAATGCGGGCGGAGATTCCCCCCGTCGGCGGTAATGGTGAGCGTGCCGTAGCCGGGGTGCTCGTACTCGCCGGCGTAGGCGGCCAGCGGGCGGGGCAGTGGCGCGTTCGAGACGACGCGGCGCGCCCCGCGAGCCTCCTGCAGCCCACCCAGGGCTGCGTCGACGCGGGCCTTGAGGTTCCCCGACCAGTCCAGCGGCTCCAGGCCGAGCAGTTCGTCCAGGATCCGGTAGGCGATGACCGGCGCCATGGCGTTGGCCGAGATGTTGGTCATCACGGCCACACCGATGCCGTCGTCGGGCAGCAGCAGGCACTCGGCCTCGAAACCGTCGATGGCGCCGCCATGATCGAGCATCCGGTGATCACGGTAGTGGCCGAGCATCCAGCCGAGCCCGTAAGCATGCCGGGTCGACGCGGGAAAGGTCCGGTCCTCGGGCAGCACGATGTGCGGCAGGTGCTGGCGCGCCACCGTGCCCGGCGACATGATGGCCTGGCCGTCCAGCTGGCCGCCACCGAGCTGGGCCAGCAGCCACCGGGCCATGTCGGTGGCGCAGGAGTTGAGCGCCCCGGCCGGGGCCATGGCCGTGATGGGCCGCGTCGGCACGGGCCCGACCTGGCCCTGGCGGCGCTCGTAGGCGGTGGCGTGGTCCGGGTCGGCGCGCATGTCGTCGACGGACAGGTCCGAGCGGGTCATCCCAAGCGGCGCGAGCAGCCGATCTTGGAGGTGCTCTTCCCAGGACGTTCCGGATAGGGCCCCGACGACGTACCCGGCGGCCAGATAGCCCAGGTTGCAGTACTGGAACCCCTGCCGCAGGTCCCGGCTGAGCGGCAGGAACCGCAGCCGGCGGACCACCTCGGCGCGGGACAGGTCCGGGTGGCCGACCCAGACCATCTCGTGCCGGGGCAGGCCGGAGCGGTGCGAGAGGAGGTCGACGACGGTCAGCCGGTCGGTCACCTGCGGGTCGCTGAGCCGGACCTCGGGCACGTAGTCGCGCAGCGGCTGCTCCCAGTCCAGCTGGCCGCCGTCGACCAGGGTCCCCACGGCCGTCGCGGTGAAGGCCTTGGTCACCGAGCCCATGGC
>JBAPYC010001195.1:0-3357 GCA_049284535.1 Streptosporangiaceae bacterium | reverse complement strand
GCAGCACCGCTCCCCGCGCCGCGGCTAGCCCGGCCACGCCCGCTAGCCTCCCGCCCGGCCCGCCCACGGAGCCCTCCAGCAAGGGCGTGGTTGTGGCGGAGGAGCCATTCTTATGGCCCCGTTGCCGCAACGACGCCCCAAAGCGCAGGCGTGGCGTGGGGTTGGCGGGGGTCGTGTGACGTAAGGGTGAGGATCCTGCGCATCGCTGAGACGCTGGGTGCGCCGGTTTTCGATGAATGTGACGTTCTACCGAATCTATTGCTTACAGATTCACTTTCACTGAATCGGTTTGAGGCTAGTGGGAGTGCTGTGCCCGGGACACGGCTTCACGCTGTGAAACACCCCGCCGGCCCGTGCGGCACCCCCGCCCCGCGGCCACGCCGGTCGCCCCGCCCCGCCAGCGCCTCCCGCGTTACTCCCAGCTCGTCGTCGCGCTAGCCGCCCGCCGAAGTCCGACCGGAGCCGCGCGGATAGAAGGGGGCAAGGACGGCCCGGGCCTGGCCGATGGTCGTGGCGGCGGCGCTGCCGAAGGTGGCCATCATGCTCAGCATCTCCCGCAGGTGCAGGACGGGCATGCGGTCGATCCATCCGGGCGGGCAGGGATTGAGTTCCTGGTAGACCCCGAAGAACCGGGCAGCGGCCGGAGGGCGGGGTTCGCACCACAACATCGATAGGTCGACTTCGGCCCAGGTGTACGAGACGGCGGGGTCGATGACAGTGATCCGGCCGCCGGGCTGGCTGACCAGGTTGGCCGCCCACAGGTCGCCGTGGGTCAGCACGGCTGGCATGACCGGGATGAGCTCAGGCAGGCGGACGCACAGCCGCTCGATGGCGCGCCGGTCCGCGGTGCTGAGGGCTTGCTCCACGCCCGGTTCGCTCAGGTAGCGCAGCAGCCGGTGCTCGGCGAAAAACTCATGCCCGCCGTCGGCCCACGTGTTGACCTGGCGAAATCGTCCCAGGTAGCCGTCTCGGTGCCAGCCGAACCGGGTCCCTGTGGTGCTGCGGTGCGCAGCGGCCAGATCACGGGCGAACCTTTCCCAGGACTGTTCGCTGTCGTCGCGGGCCGGCAGAGCCTCCATCAGCAGCAGCCGGCCGGTCACGGCCAGGACCTGCGGGGTGGCCAGGTGCCCAGTGCCGCGCAGCACGGCCAGCCCGTCGGCCTCGGCAGCGAACAGATCCGCGGGCACCCCGGTCGCGGTCTTGCCGACTACCCGGCTGCCATCGGTGTAGCTGACGAGCCAGACATCGGCCATGGACCCGCCGGACAACCGGCTGATCGCATCGATCCGCTCCGCTCGGCCGAGCGCGTGCAGCTCATCGAGCACGGCAGCGTCGCCGGCGTCGTTAGCTGGCAAAGTCAGTCCCGCTCCGGAGCGCTAGCGGATGCCGTCCCAAAGCGCCCGCTCGTCGCCGGCCGGGTCGTCGGCGGCCTCCACCGTATCCGTGAGCAGGGCCGTCGTACGGCGATCGGGATCGTAGGGCGCCCACCCCGGGTCGCCGCTCGTGACGAAGTCCACCCACACCCGGTGCGTCTGATCCGCGACCGCCTGCGAGGGTGCCGGGCCCAGACGGGGCGGGAGCTCATCGCGCGTGATCGTGCCGAAGACGTACGGGATCTCCACACCATGGCAGGCGCCGAGCCCGTGGTTGGCGGCAGGCTCGGGCCAGTCGAACCGGTACATCCATGTCGGCGCGCCGCCAGAACGGCCAGCACCGCCAGAATCGCGAGCACCGCCAGCACCGCCCGCACCAGCAGCGGCCCGGGCCTCGGCCACCCGGATCGGCGGCACGCGGAAGAACCAGTCCGAGATCACCGCGGCCACGACATCGCCCGGGCTGGCCTGCGGCCGGTTGGCCCGGTAGACGGCCAGGCCTTCCCCGGACAGGCCGTACGCGCCGGCCACCGCGCCCAGCATGGTGTCGTCGATCAGGTCGATGGTGGCCGCCGCCACCAGGAACAGCCGGGCCTCGTCACGGTTCGAGCCGATCAGCAGCGGGACGTCACCGCCTTGGCCGTGCCCGATCGAGACCAGCGGCGCAGCCGGCAGGACCGAACCATCCACCGTCGGCGCGAACGGCAGCAAGCTCAGCGCGAGCTGTCCCCACTTGGCCGGGTCGGGGGTGGTCTGCACCTCCACCACCAGGTCGGAGGCGGCCTGCACGAACTGGTCCAGCGGGACGGCCGCGATGGCGTCCCGGTTGGCCGTCACACCCAGCGCGTCGGCCAGGAAGCCGCCGACCCTGAGGCCCTCGTCCGCGGTGAGCGTGTGCGCTCCCGCTCCGCTCTGGGCGATGGCCTGGCGGAACAGGCCCGCCGCCAGCGGCATGGACAGCAGCGTGGTCACGCTCATGGCCCCGGCCGATTCGCCCGCAACGGTGACCCGGCCGGGATCCCCGCCGAACGCCGCGATGTTGGCCTGCACCCACTGCAGTGCGGCCAGCTGATCGAGCAGCCCCAGGTTGGCCACGCCGTCGCCGAGGAAGAGGAAACCCTCGGCGGCCAGCCGGTAGTTGATGGTCACGCACACCACGCCGTCGCGGGCGAACGCGGTGCCGTCGTACTCGCCGACCGAGCCTGACCCGTTCATGAACGAGCCGCCGTGGATCCACACCAGCACCGGAAGCCCGGCCGCGCCGGTGTCCGGCGTCCACACGTTGAGGTTCAGGCAGTCCTCCCCGGGGATGACCACCTCGGGGAACAGCAGGGTGTACTGCGGCGGGTAGTCACCCTTAGGCACGGTCGGGCCGAACGCGCTTGCGTCCCGCTCCCCGTCCCATGGCTGGACCGGCTGCGGCGGCCGCATCCGGTTGACGCCGAACGGGGGAGCCGCGTACGGGATCCCGAGGAACGCCGATACCCCCGCCGTGGTCGTGCCGCGCAGGGCGCCGTCCTTGATCGTGACCACCGGCTGGGTCGTGTCGGCCATGTGTTCCTCCACGGCATCGTGTCCCTGATCTGCAGCTGCCTGATCTGCAGCTGACGTTCTCGCGGCGGCAGAAGAAAGTCAAGATCACCCGAACCGATGCCGTCCCGGCCGCGTGTAACCGGGTGCTACCTGATAGGACTGGTTAGCTTAGCCTAAGCTAATCGAGTTCTCGTGATGTCATCCGCCGGTAACGCATGGAAAGCCCTGATGACCTGTCCCACTGCAGTCCGTGGTGCCCGCAGCGCGGCTCCGCTCCTCCTGTTCGTGCTGCTGGCCGGCGCCTACCAGCAGTTCTACACCAGCGGTGGAAAGAGCGCTGACGCCAAGGAGGCAGTCGCGGTGGCCACCAAGAAGCTCAACTCAATCTGCCCAGGCGCCGCCTCATGACCGGCCGCCCAGCCACCCGCCGCCCGGCCACCCGCCGCCCGGC
>JBAPYC010001194.1:0-1825 GCA_049284535.1 Streptosporangiaceae bacterium | reverse complement strand
GCTCGCGGTTGTTCCACAGGTAGGTGCCGACCCGGTCGTCGCCGTCAACACCGAGCTGGCGCAGGGCGTGCGCCAGCTCGGCCGCTCCGGCCGCGATCTGCTCGTATGACACCCGGCTGCTGGTCTGCTTATCCTCGGCGGTCACGACCTCCCGTCCGCCGTGCCAGGTGGCACCGTGCCGGAGGATCGAGGTTACGGTGAGCGGCAGGTCGTCGCCCATAGTGCTCTTCACGACGCCTCCTCAGCCCCGGCGGGGGGCGATCCAGTCCGCGATCACCGACGCCACCTCGTCGCGCCCATCGGGCCGGTCGCGGAAGTAGTGCTCGCCCTTGATGTCGGCCCGGGTCTTGTCCTGTGCCGCGATCTGGCTGAAGATCGTGTCCGCGTCGCTGGGGAAAACGCCAGAATCAGCGGTGGCCTGGATGACCAGCGACGGCATGGTCAGCCGGGCCAGGTGCAGCTCGCTGCGGCACTGTGAGGCCTCCAGGCTCCACATGTTCAGCCAGCTGCGCAGGGTGTTGATCGCGCCGACGCCGGTAACGCCCGCGTTCGCCTGCTGCGGGTCACCGCGGTAGCAGTACGGCACGGGCCGGTCGGACGGATCCAGAGTGGCATCCACGAAGCGCAGATCGGCCCAGGTGCGGGGCAGGATGAACAGCCGGTCGGGCACTCCCGCCGTGTTCAGCCGGGCCAGCTCGGCCCTGGCCCAGTCGGTGACGCGCTGGTTGCGGGCCCGCTGCCCGGCCCGGTAGCGCCGCACGAATTCCTCGTCGAACGGCGGCTCGCGGCCGTCGGCGTACATGTCCAGCTCCGGGTCGACCGAGCTCGGGTCGGTCTCGTCGGTCACCGACGGGTCGAGCCAGCCGGTCAGCACCTCGGGACGGCCGGGGTGGGCAGCTAGGCTGACGTACAGGTCACCGGGGGGCAGCTCGTGTACCTCGGGCAGCAATGGGACGCCGAACGACTCGGTGAGCACGTCCGCCTGGGACTGCGCGTTGTACGCCGCCATGAGCGATCCGCCACCGGAGTTGCCGAGCAGGACGATGGTCTCCGCCCCCTGCTCGCGGAGCCAGGACACGCCGCGGCCGATATCCACCAGGGCGCGGTCGAGGGCGAAGAAGTGATCGGCCCCGCGGAACCTGGTGTTCCAGCCGAGGAAGCCGTAGCCGCGCTCGGCCATCAGCGCGGACAGGTAATGCTCGGAGAAGTCCACGGCGTAGTGCGTGGCGATCAGCGCCACCTTGGGCATGGTGCCGGCCGGCCGGGTGTAGAAGCCCTGCAGCGGGTAGCCACCCGCCCCGGCCCGCGCCACCCCGGGCGCCGCCATGGTGACGATGTCCCGCTCCACTCCGGCGGGCAGTTCGCTGGCGCCGCTCACCGCGCTGTCGGGCACGGCCCGTTCCCCTCGTGCATGTCTGGCTCTCTTTCGCTGCGTCGACGGTCTCGCGCCGATGATAAGTCAGCTTCCGGGACGGTATGCAAGACCCAAAATGTATGCAAAGCACTGATCTGCAGGTGTGGCCGCGTCCGCCGTGACCCGAATTCTAACGACGCCTGATCACCCCTTCATATACTGGCCCTATATACATATAGGTGGTTGACGATGGCGACTCCGAGACAAACTTGTTGCTTGACTCTCAAAGATCATAAGTCCTAGATTGCATACATTCCTTCGGAGACTCGAGATTCCGGAGCGTGTCACGCGGAGGTGACGCAGAGGTGAGCCCGGCAAACGGCAACACGGAGCAGACGGCCGCCGTGGCCGCCTCCGCGCCCGGCGGCCCTGATCCCGTCGCGTCCGGGTCTGCGGCGCCCGGGGCGCGGA
>JBAPYC010001193.1:0-8695 GCA_049284535.1 Streptosporangiaceae bacterium | reverse complement strand
GCGCAACACCACCATCCCGACCAAGCGGTCGGAGATCTTCACCACGGCCGACGACAACCAGCCGTCCGTGCAGATCCAGGTGTTCCAGGGTGAGCGTGAGATCGCCGCATACAACAAGAAGCTCGGCATGTTCGAGCTGTCCGGCCTGGCCCCCGCGCCGCGAGGCATCCCGCAGATCGAGGTCGCCTTCGACATCGACGCCAACGGGATCGTCAACGTCTCGGCCAAGGACCTGGGCACGGGCAAGCAGCAGTCGGTGCAGATCACCGGCGGGTCCGCGCTGCCCAAGGACGACATCGAGAAGATGGTCCGGGACGCCGAGGAGTACGCCGAGGAGGACCGCCGCCGCCGCGAGGAGGCCGAGGTCCGCAACCAGGCCGACACGCTGGTCTACAGCACCGAGAAGTTCCTCGGCGAGAACGAGGACAAGGTGCCCGAGGACATCAAGTCCGAGGTGCGCGAGGCCATCGCCGAGGTCAAGAAGGCGCTGGAGAGCAACGACACCGACGCCATCAAGACCGCCAGCGAGCGGGCCGCGCAGGTCAGCCAGAAGATGGGAACTGCCATCTACCAGCAGGCCCAGGCGCAGCAGGCCAGCGAGCAGCCGACTTCGGCTGAGGACAGCACTGGCGCGACCGCCGACGACGATGTCGTTGACGCCGAGATCGTCGACGACGACAGCGAGGGCGGCGCTGCCTGATGCCTTCATCGGAGGAGACGGGCTCCGGTCCGGTCATTCATGACCGCCGGCGCATCGACCCGGTGACCGGTCAGGTTCGGGGGAAGCACGCGGCATCACAGCCGGCCGGCACCACTGGTGCCGGCCGGCCCGGCCCGGCCGGGCCCGGAAGTGGTGAGGCGCCGTCTGACCCAGCCGAGTCCGCCGGATCCCCCGGGTCGCCCGAGGACCAGGACGCCCAGAACAGCCCTGCTCAGCAAAGCACGGCGCAGCAAAGCACTGCTCAGCAAAGCACAGCGCAGCAAAGTACGGCGCAGCAAAGCACGGCGCAGAACAGCACACCGGACCACCAGCAGGCACAGGAAGCCGACGAGACCGGGGACAAGCCCGGAGAGGCACCGGAAATGGTTACCACTCAGGCCGTCAAGGACGGCAAGCAGGCCGCGGATCTGCAGGCGCAACTCGCCGAGCGGACCGCCGACCTGCAGCGGCTGCAGGCGGAATACGCCAACTACCGCAAGCGCGTCGACCGGGACCGGGCCGCCGTCAAGGAGCAGGCCGTGGCCAGCACGCTGGCCGGGCTGCTGCCCGTGCTCGACGCCATCAACCAGGCCGGCGAGCACGGCGAGCTGACCGGCGGTTTCAAGTCGGTGGCCGACTCCCTGCAGGCGGCGCTGAGCCGGCTGGGCCTGGTGGCCTACGGCGAGAAGGGTGACGCCTTCGACCCGAAGATCCACGAGGCACTGATCAATTCATATTCATCCGACGTCACCGAGGACACGTGCGTTGAGATCCTGCAGCCGGGCTACCAGGTCGGCGACAGGATCCTGCGGCCCGCCCGGGTCGCCGTCGCCGCGCCGGCAACCGGCCCCGACGGCAGCAGCAATGAGGGCACGCGTGCAGCAGGCGAGGAAGGAAACTAGAAGCCCAGCGAGGCGGCATGAGCACTAAGGACTTCCTCGAGAAGGATTACTACAAGGCCCTGGGCGTCTCCAAGACGGCCAAGCCGGCCGAGATCAAGGCGGCCTACCGCAAGCTCGCCCGCAAGTATCACCCGGACGCCAACAAGGGCGACTCCTCGGCCGAGGAACGGTTCAAGGAGATCTCCGAGGCGTACTCGGTGCTGTCCGACGACAAGCGGCGCAAGGAGTACGACGAGGCCCGCTCGCTGTTCGGCGGCGGCGGGTTCCGGGTGCCGACCGGGCAGCGGCCCGGTCAGGGCGGCTTCGGCTTCGACCTCGGCGACCTCTTCGGTAACTCCGGAGGAGGCGGCGACAGTGGTGGCCTGGGCGACCTGTTCGGCGGGGTGTTCAACCGCGGCGGACGCACCACCGCGGCCAACCGGCCGCGGCGCGGCGCCGACGTCGAGACCGAGAGCACGCTGAGCTTCGGCGACGCGATCGACGGCACCACGGTTTCGCTCCGGCTGACCGGCGAGGGGCCCTGCCCCACCTGCCACGGCACCGGGGCCAAGGCCGGCACCATGCCGCGGATGTGCCCGTCCTGCGACGGCACTGGTCAGTCGAACCGGAACCTCGGCTCGTTCGGGATCGCCGAGCCGTGCAAGGAATGCCACGGCCGCGGTCTGGTCGTGGACGACCCTTGCCCGGCTTGCTCGGGCAGTGGCCGGGCCATGAGCTCGCGCACGATCCAGACGCGCATCCCGGCTGGGGTCGCGGACGGACAGCGGATCAAGATCGCGGGCAAGGGCGCACCGGGTGAGCGCGGCGGCCCGGCAGGCGACCTGTACGTGCGGGTGCACGTCAAGCCGCACCCGGTGTTCGGGCGGTCGGGGTCCAACCTGACCGTGACCGTGCCGGTGACCTTCGCCGAGCTGAGTCTTGGCGCTGAGGTCAAGGTACCGGCCCACCGGGGCGCGCCGGTCACGGTGCGGATCCCGCCGGGCACGCCGAACGGGCGGACCTTCCGCGTCAGCGGCAAGGGCGTCCGGCGCAAGGACGGGACCACAGGGGCGCTGCTCGTCACCGTCGAGGTGATCGTGCCGCAGAACCTGAACGGCAAGGCACGCAGCGCGATTGAAGATCTGCGTGAGGCCACGGCCGGCCAGGACCCGCGCGAGGACCTCCTCGAACGGGCCAAAGAGGCCTGAGAGGAGCAGACGACATGAGCAGCCCCTATGACGTATCGGATGACATGCCGGTCTACGTCATCTCCGTGGCCGCCCAGCTGTCTGGCATGCACCCGCAGACGCTCCGGCACTACGAGCGGATCGGCCTGGTATCCCCGGGCCGGTCCGCCGGCCGGGGCCGGCGGTACTCCATGCGGGACATCCTGGCGCTGCGCGAGATCCAGCGGCTGTCGCAAGAAGAGGGCGTCAACCTCGCAGGTGTCAAGCTGATCCTCGACCAGCTGCGCGAGCTCGAGCATGCGCGCCGGCTCATCGCCGAGCTGCACGCCGAAGTAGCCCAGCTGCGGGTCGAGCTGGAATCCACCCGTGCGGTAGCGGCCCGGCTGGCCGGGCTGCGCCGGGTCGGCAGTGACTCCGGTGGCAGTGATAACCGTTCCGGGCGCGCAGGCCTCGTGCCAGTACGCGACACCCGGGTTGCGATGTGGGAACCGACAACTGGATCGCCCGGCGAACCCGGGCCCTCCAGAGGAGATAAATAATGGACGACAAGCTCACTCACAAGAGCCAGGACGCGCTGTCCACCGCGGTGCGGCGGGCCGCGGCCGACGGCAGCCCGCAGGTCGAACCCCTGCACCTGCTGCTGGCTCTGCTGGAGCAGCAGGACGGCACCACCGCTCCGCTGCTGCGCGCAGTCGGCGCCGACCCGGCGCTGGTGTCCAAGCAGGCCGACGAGCGGCTGGCCCGGATGCCCCGGGCCCACGGCGCCACGCTGAGCGCGCCGGAGATGTCCCGGCCGCTGCTGTCCGCCGTCGCGACCGCGTCCAGCCGGGCCAAGCAGCTAAACGACGAGTACATCTCGACCGAGCACCTGCTGGTCGGCCTGGCCGCCGACGGCGGTGACGCCAAGGCCATCCTGGCCGCGGCCGGGGCCACCCCCGACGCGCTGCTGGAGGCATTCAGCCAGATCCGCGGCAGCGGCCGGGTGACCAGCCAGGACCCCGAGGACACCTACAAGGCGCTGGAGAAGTTCGGCGTCGACCTGACCAAGTCCGCCCGCGACGGCAAGCTCGACCCGGTCATCGGCCGGGACGCCGAGATCCGCCGGGTGGTCCAGGTGCTGTCCCGCCGGACCAAGAACAACCCGGTGCTGATCGGCGAGCCTGGCGTGGGCAAGACCGCGGTCGTGGAAGGCCTGGCCCAGCGGATCGTGGCCGGCGACGTGCCCGAGTCCCTGCGGAACAAGCGGCTGATCGCGCTGGACCTCGGCTCGATGGTGGCCGGGGCCAAGTACCGCGGCGAGTTCGAGGAGCGGCTCAAGGCCGTCCTGAACGAGATCAAGCAGAGCGACGGCCAGGTCATCACGTTCATCGACGAGCTGCACACCGTGGTCGGCGCGGGCGCGGCCGAGGGCGCCATGGACGCGGGCAACATGCTCAAGCCCATGCTGGCCCGCGGCGAGCTGCGGATGGTCGGCGCGACCACGCTGGATGAGTACCGCGAGCGGATCGAGAAGGACCCGGCGCTGGAGCGCCGCTTCCAGCAGGTGCTGGTGGGCGAGCCTTCGGTCGAGGACACGATCGCGATCCTGCGCGGTCTCAAGGGCCGCTACGAGGCACACCACCAGGTGGCGATCTCGGACGCGGCGCTGGTCGCGGCGGCTGCGCTGTCCGACCGGTACATCACCGCCCGGTTCCTGCCGGACAAGGCCATCGACCTGGTCGACGAGTCCGCCTCCCGGCTGCGCATGGAGATCGACTCCCAGCCGGTCGAGATCGACGAGCTGCGGCGCGCCGTAGACCGGCTGAAGATGGAAGAGCTGGCCCTGGCCGGCCAGACGGACGCGGGCTCGGTGGACCGGCTGGAGCGGCTGCGCGCCACCATGGCCGACCGCCAGGAGCAGCTGACCGCGCTGGTGGCCCGGTGGGAGCAGGAGAAGTCGGGCCTGAACAAGGTCGGCGAGCTGAAGAAGCGGCTGGATGACCTGGAGGGCCAGGCCGAGCGGGCCCAGCGCGACGGCGACTGGGAGACCGCCTCCAAGCTCAGGTACAGCGACATCCCGGAGCTCGAGAAGCAGCTGGCCGAGGCAAGCAGTACGCCTCGTTCGGAGTCTTACCAGGACGGGACCGGTGCGGCGGGAATCCCCGCTACGGCGCCCATGGTGAAGGACGAGGTCGGCCCGGACGACGTGGCCGACGTGGTGTCCTCCTGGACCGGCATCCCGGCCGGCCGCCTGCTCGAGGGCGAGACGGCCAAGCTGCTGCGGATGGAGGCCGAGATCGGCCACCGGGTCATCGGCCAGGTGCGGGCCGTGCAGGCCGTGTCCGACGCGGTGCGGCGGGCCCGGGCCGGGGTGTCCGACCCCGACCGGCCGACCGGCTCGTTCCTGTTCCTCGGCCCGACCGGGGTGGGCAAGACTGAGCTGGCCAAGGCGCTGGCTGAGTTCTTGTTCGACGACGAGCGGGCGATGATCCGGATCGACATGAGCGAGTACGCCGAGAAGCACTCGGTGGCCCGGCTGATCGGCGCCCCGCCCGGCTACGTCGGCTACGACGAGGGCGGCCAGCTGACCGAGTCGGTGCGGCGGCGGCCCTACACCGTGGTGCTGCTGGACGAGGTCGAGAAGGCGCACCCCGAGGTGTTCGACGTGCTGCTCCAGGTGCTGGACGACGGGCGGCTGACCGACGGCCAGGGCCGCACGGTCGACTTCCGGAACACCATCTTGGTGCTGACCTCGAACCTGGGCTCGCAGTTCATCGCGGACCCGGCGTTCGGGGACGAGGCGGCCAAGCGCGAAGCGGTCATGAGCGCGGTGCGCGCCGCCTTCAAGCCGGAGTTCCTGAACCGGCTGGACGACGTGATCGTCTTCGACGCGCTGTCCACCGGCGAGCTGACCAAGATCGTCGACCTGCAGGTCGACAAGCTGGCGGCCCGGCTGTCCGGGCGGCGGCTGGTGCTGACCGTGACCCCGGCCGCCCGGGAATGGCTGGCGCTGACCGGCTTCGACCCGGTGTACGGGGCGCGGCCGCTGCGCCGGCTGGTGCAGTCCGCCGTGGGTGACCAGCTGGCCCGGGCGCTGCTGTCCGGCGAGATTCTGGACGGCGACGAGGTGCTGGTCGACGTGGACGCGGAGCGGGACGCGCTCAGCGTCACGCGGGCCGAACGGGTCGCGGCGGCCTGACGGGTCGCGTTTCAGGGTCGCGTTTTAAGGAAGGCCGGGTTCCGCCGGCTGGGGATTGATGCGTCAGTCCCCGGCTGCGGGCCCGGCCTTTCTGCTGTCCTTGCGGTCCAGCAGCCTGTCGTAGTCGTCCTCGTCCAGGCCCAGGTCGATGCGGAGCCGGTACCGCAACCGGAGCAGCAGCTGGAGCTCGTCCCGGTCGTCGCCGGCCAGGCAGGAGTCCACGCCCGCGGTGGCCCAGTCCAGCGCGGCCCGCAGGTCGCCCTGCTCGGTGTACAGTTCGGCCACCTCGTCGCAGGTGCGCGGCCGGGTCCTGGCCCCGGACTCGCGCAGCTCGCGGAGCAGGGCATCGGCCTCCTCGGCGCGGCCCAGCGCGAACATGGCCCGGGCCAGCGGGACCTTGGGGTCATCGAAAGTGGCCCCGCCATCGGCGATCGCCTTGTGGAATTGCTCGACGGCGGCCTCGGGATCGTCGGCCAGCATCCACTGCTCGCCCGCCCGCATGTGCGCCTCGGCCCGGGACATCCCGCTGGGAGTTGCCTGCGCGGCGAGGCGGCTCATCCTCACCGCGGCCCGTTTGTGGTTGCCGGTACGCGCTGCGTTTACTTCGATGATGTCGAAAAGATCCCCGGACAGGTCAACCACTTTCGGGAGCCTACCCACCGCAGCCGTGGACAATCCGGGCGTCTGCTCGTTTTGCCGGCTGACGCTCACCGCCGGGTGCGCTCGAGCGCATCCCAGAAACCGCGCCGCAGCGCGTGCCGGACCTCGTCGTGCAGCAGGAAGTCGATCGGCAGCGACGAACCCTGCAGCAGCCGCGCCTCCAGGTCGGACGGCATCCGCGGCTTGCGGGCCAGCACCGCCTCGAGCCACAGGGCGGGCGCGTCGCGGGCCACCGAGCCGCCGAACTCCTGGCCTTCGGTGTGCGCGGCCTGGACCGCGTCGGATAGCGAGATCCCGCCGCCCTGGCTCGGCGGCGCGGCGCTCTGGTAGCCGGGGCCGTTCGCGACCGGCTGCGGGCCGCTGTAGGGAGCGCTGCGGGGCGATCCCTGGCCGGGCAGGCCGAACTGGTTCGGGCCCGTGGCGCTGTGCTGTCCCTGCGAGCCCTGCCCTGGAGAGCCGAGCTCCCACGAGCCCGCGCCCGGGGAGCTCAGCCCCTGGGAGCCCAGACTCTGAGAACTGAGACCCTGGCTGGGCGCGCTGTGCTGGCCCTGGCCGCCGAGCGAGCCTGCCTGGGTGGCAGTGCGCGAGGACGGGAGGCGGCGCAGCTGGCCGGGAGGCGACTGCTGGGACTCGAGGCCGGCGGCGGCCGCCGGGGCTCCGGTGACGGCCGGATCCGGCGTGGGCTGCGGTCCTGGTGGCACGTAGCCGGCGGCCTCCTCGGCGGCGCGGGAACGGCTGGGCTGGTTCGGTGTGCTGGGCGCGGCTGGTTCGGAGCGGCCGCGGGTGCCGGCCGACGGCGCGGCGTAGATGTCTGGGCGGTCCTGACGGGCGCCGATGTCCTGACGGGCGCCGTTGTCCTGACGGACGGCGTTGTCCTGCCGGGCGGTGGTGTCCTGCCGGGCACCTATGTCCTGGCGGGCCGGGATGTCCTGGCGGGCGCCGATGTCCTGGCGGGCCGAGGGCATGGCCTCGCCGTTGGCGGCCGGCTGCGGGGTGCGCTCTTCGCGGGGCCGGTCTTCGCGGGCCCGGTCTTCGCGCGGTTCACGGGCTTCGCGGGCGGGCCGGGGCAGCTGGACCGCGGGCCGCTGGTACTCCGCCACCACCGGCGCGGTGTAGATGCTGGGCGGCGCGTGGTTCGCTGTCCCCACAGGTACCGGCTGGTAGGAGGCTGCCGGGGCGGTCGAGTGCCCGTTGGCCAGGGGCCGGGCGGCGTGGCTGTCGGTCTCCTCGTCGGCCACGACCGGCTCGGCGCCCGCGATCAGCTCGACGAAGGGCCGCAGCTGGTCGGCACCGATCTCCAGGATGTCGTCGGACTCCTGGCGCAGCGCGCGCGAGATCGTCCAGTTGCCGTCCACGGCGATGTGCACCAGGGTGACCCGCATGCCGAGGTCCTGCACGTCGGCGATGACCTGGGCCAGGTCCTCCTCGGCGCTCACCACGACGGCGTCACTGATGGCGCTGTTGCGGGCCAGCGTGGTCAGGTCCCGGTGGATCTCGGTCTCCACGCCCTCACGGCGGCCGGGCCGGATCTTGGCCACCCGGAGCTTGATGCCGGGCAGGTCGGCCAGGGCGTCCTGCTCCGCGGTGCGGCGGCCATCCACGGTCGCCTCGTACCAGTAGCAGCGGAGCAAGGGCAGGCCGGAACGTTCCCGGGCCAGGCTGGACAGCAGCTGCAGGAGTCCTTCGTAGTCCCAGGAGACCGACTCGCCGCGGCGGGTTCCGTGCACAGCCATGGCACCATCCGCGAGCACGTAACCAGCATCGACGAACAGCGCGCAGCGATCCACGGCCCCACCGTCCTTCCCTCTGCACAGCGGCCGGGTCTCCGGCGTCACAATCGGACCCGACGGGTCTAAGAGTAGTGAAGTAACCCTCCTCGGGATGCCTTTCCGTGCATTCCCGCTGCCAGGAGTGCCTGGGTAACGCCGGGGACTTCCGTCACCAGAGCCACCTGGGACGCTGGTAGAGCGGTTTCTCGACGGGCGCGACGAGGCTCTGCGGGTCATCACCTATCACCCATCGATTCGCTGGACGGGACCGGGCCGGCCTGGCCCTGGCCGGCCTGGCCCTGGCCGGCCAGGCCCTGGAC
>JBAPYC010001192.1:0-1704 GCA_049284535.1 Streptosporangiaceae bacterium | reverse complement strand
GCAGCACCGGAGGCTGCACCACCAGTGACTGTGTCACCAGCGGCCGGCGGCCTGACCGGCCGGCGGGCCGCGGTGGCACAGGCCGTCGCGGAGTCCTGGCGGACCATCCCGCACTTCTCGGTGCAGCGGGAGATTGACGCCAGCGACGCCGACGCGTGCCTGGCCGCCATGCGAGGCCGGGCGCCCGAGGCCACTTATACCGACCTGCTGCTGCGCGCCTTCGCCCTGGCCGTGAACTCCGTCGGCCAGCCGGGCGGCGACCTGGGACTGGCCGTGGCTACCCCGGACGGCGTGATGATGCCCATCGTCTCCGGCGTGCCGGACCTGGATGTGCGCGGCCTCGTCGCGGCCAGGAAGGCGGCCACCCAGCGCGGCCGCGCCGGGAGGCTGACCGAGCGCGACCTGGTCAGCCCGGCGGTGGCGGCCGTCTCGAACCTCGGCGCGCGCGGCGTGGATTCGTTCACCGGCATCGTCCCGACGGGGCGCCGGCTGCTGCTGACCACCGGCCGGATCGCGGGCAGGCCGGTCGTGATCGACGGGCGCCTGGCTGTCCGGGCCACCCTGATCGCCACGCTCAACGTGGATCACCGCTATCTGGATGGCGACAGGGCGGCCGATGTGCTCGACGTGTTCGACCGCGAGTTCCGCGCCTTGCGCAGCTGGGCCGGGGAAGGAGACCAGTGAACGAAGCAGCCGCGCCCGTCACCACGCAGGAGCAGGAGGCCGGGACCCCGCCGCCAGCGGTGCTGCGTGACTGGCTGGACCAGATGCTCATCATCCGCCAGTTCGAGGCGGAGTCGGTGCGGCTGTCACTGTCAGGCCAGATCCCCGGCGGCATTCACTCCTCGGCCGGCCAGGAAGGCGTGGCGGTGGGCGTGGCCAGCGCACTGGGCCCGGATGACGTGGTGTCCGGCACTCACCGCAGCCACCACCACGCGCTCGCCAAGGGCCTGACGCCGCGTGAGGTCATGGCCGAGCTGTTCGGCAAGGCTGACGGCTGCGCGGGCGGCCGGGGCGGGAGCATGCACCTGGTAGATTTCGGCCGGCACTTCCTCGGCTCCAACGGCATCGTGGGCGCGGGCCTCGGCCTGGCCATGGGCGCCTCCCTGGCCATGAAGATGCGTGCCCAGCAATCGGTCGCGGTGGGCTACTTCGGCGACGGCGGCGCCAATACCGGTCGGGTCTGGGAGTTCATCAACCTGGCCGCGCTGTGGAAGCTGCCGCTGATCGCGGTGTGCGAGAACAACCTGTACGCGGTGGAGACCCACATCACCCATGCGATGGCCGGTGAGTCGGTGGCCGCCCGGGCCAGCGGGTTCGGCCTGCCGGCCGAGAGCATCGACGGTCAGGACGTGCTGGCCGTCCACGACGCGGTCAGCCGGGCCAGGGCCAGGGCGCTGGCCGGCCAGGGACCGACCTTCATCGAGGCGCTGACCTACCGGTACGAGGGTCATAGCGTCGGTGACGTGCAGAACTACAGGGAGAAGAGCGAAGTGGCGGACTGGTTCTCCTCGCGCGACCCCATCGACCGGCTACGGCAGCGGCTGGCCGGGGCGGGCGAACTTGACGACGCGGGATACGAGGCCGCCACCTTCCGCGCGGCGGCGGCCGTCGCAGACGCCATCGCCTTTGCCGAGGCGTCGCCCTGGCCCGATCCGGCCTCGGTGGACCGGGCCTGGCCCGCCGCGGCGGCCGGGGCAGGCC
>JBAPYC010001191.1:0-19198 GCA_049284535.1 Streptosporangiaceae bacterium | reverse complement strand
CAGCAGCTTCGGCGGCGTCGGCAGCTGGGGCTTCGGCGGCGGGAACAGTTGCGACGTGGGCGGCGGCAGCGGCTTCGGCTGGGCTGCCGGGGGCGCGAGTGGCGGCGCGGACGCGGGCCAGGATCTGGTCGCGGGCGGTGCTCATCGGCGGCTCCCCCGGGTCCGGGCCCACCAGGCGCGGAACGACTCCGGCGGCGGGGTGGGAGCGTCCCGGGTGTCGGTCCAGGCGCTGAGCGGCGGCGGCAGGTGCCGGATCCGGCCCGAACGGAACATCAGCCGTCCGCCGCGGGAGGCGGCTCGCTGGGCGGCGGCCAGCAGCCGGGGCGAGCGGAGTACCCGTGCGGCGGCGGAGAACCCCGCCCGTTCGGCTGATATGTGCTCCCGTTTGGCGTCGACGACCTTCCCGCGCAGGTAAACCAGGGCCTCGGGAATGTTGATGGCCACCGGGCAGACGTCGTAGCAGGCCCCGCACAGGGTCGACGCGTACGGCAGTGACGCGTCCACCGGGTCGGTGATCCCGCGCAGCAGCGGGGAGAGGATGGCGCCGATCGGGCCGGGGTACGGGGAGCCGTAGGCGTGGCCGCCGGCCCGCTCGTAGACCGGGCACACGTTCAGGCACGCCGAGCAGCGGATGCAGCGCAGTGCCTGGCGGCCCACCTTGTCGGCCAGGGCGCTGGTGCGGCCGTTGTCCAGCAGCACCAGATGGAACTCCTCCGGCCCGTCGCCGGGGCGGGTCCCGGTCCAGATCGAGGTGTACGGGTTCATCCGCTCGGCCGTGGAGGACCGCGGCAGCAGGGCCAGGAACACCTCGAGGTCCCGCCAGCCGGGCAGGATCTTCTCGATCCCGACCACCGAGATCAGCGTGCGCGGCAGCGTGACGCACATCCGGCCGTTGCCTTCGGATTCGACCACCACCAGGGAGCCGGTCTCGGCGATCGCGAAGTTGGCGCCGGACACGCCGACCTGGGCGGACAGGAATTCCTGGCGCAGGTGCGAGCGGGCCGCGGCCGCCAGTTCCGGGGGGTTGTCGGTCAGGCCGGCCGGGGCGCCCGGCATCTCGCGGCGGAAGATCTCCCTGATCTCGGCCCGGTTGCGGTGGATGGCCGGGACCAGGATGTGGCTGGGCCGGTCGTGACCGAGCTGCACGATGAGCTCGGCCAGGTCGGTCTCCAGCGCACCGATGCCCTCGGCGGCCAGCGCCTCGTTCAGGCCGGTCTCCTGGGTGGCCATGGACTTGACCTTGACGATGCCGTCCGCGCCGGCCTGGCGGACCAGGCGGGCCACGATCGCGTTGGCCTCGTCCGCGTCCTGGGCCCAGTGCACGTGGCCGCCGGCCCGGGTGACGTTGTCTTCCAGCCGGGTGAGATAGGTATCCAGGTGGGCCAGCGTGTGGTCCTTGATCGCCTTGGCGGCGGCGCGCAGTTCGGGCCAGTCGGAGAGTTCGGCCACCGCGCCGGCACGCTTGGCCCGGATGGTGTGCGTGGCGTGGGTGAGGTTGCGGCGCAGCTGGGAATCGCCTACCGCGGTGGCGGCCGCGGCCGGGAAGGAGGGCATGCCCAGATAGGCGGGCATGCCCGGGTGCGGGCCTGGCCCGGTCAGCTGGGGTGCCGTCATCCGGGTTCCTCCTCGGTGCTGGCTTCCGGGGTGCTGACGTCCTCGGTGCGGGCCAGGATCTCGGCCAGGTGCATGGTGGCCACGCCGGAACGCTGCCGCTGCAGTGCTCCGCCGATGTGCATCAGGCAGGAATTGTCCGCCGCGCACAGCACCTCGGCGGTCGAGGCGCGGACCGCGGCCACCTTGTCCGCGCAGATCGCGGCGGACACGTCCGGGTTCTTCACCGAGAACGTGCCGCCGAACCCGCAGCAGGTCTCGGCGTCAGGCAGATCCACCAGGTCCAGGCCGCGCACCGCGTGCAGCAGCCGCAGCGGCGCGTCGCCGACCCGGAGCATGCGCAGCGAATGGCAGCTGGGATGGTAGGTCACCCGGTGCGGGAAGTAGGCGCCCACATCGGTCACGCCGAGCACGTCGGCCAGGAAGACCGACAGCTCATAGACCCGGGGCGCGATCTCGGCTACGGCCCGGCCCAGCTCGGCGTCGCCCGCCTCCTGCGCCAGGACCGGGAAGTACTCGCGGACCATCGAGGCACACGAGGCCGAGGGGGTGACCACCGCCTCATAGCCGGCGAAGGCCCGGGTGAAGCCGCGCGCCATGGGCGTGGCCTCGCGCCGGTAGCCGGTGTTGAAGTGCATCTGGCCGCAGCAGGTCTGGTCTTGCGGGAACTCCACCTGGTGCCCCAGGCGCTCCAGCACGGCCACCACGGCCTGCCCGGTCCCGGGGTAGAGCGTGTCGGTCAGACACGTCACGAACAAGCCGATTCGCATCAAGCGCCTCCGCCAGCCAACGCTACACAACGCGGGTCCTGCGGCCGCTGGCCAGGGGCGTCGACGGGGCGGGCGGCCGGACCGCTGCTGGCCGCCCGGGGCCGCTGGCTAGGCGGCCGCCAGCAGGGCCGAGCCGTTCTGGGGGCGCACCGCCTCGCACCGGCCGATGATCGCTAGCGCGGCCACGTACCCCGGCTCGGTCTC
This sequence comes from Streptosporangiaceae bacterium, assembly GCA_049284535.1. GTDB lineage: Bacteria > Actinomycetota > Actinomycetes > Streptosporangiales > Streptosporangiaceae > Palsa-504. The sequence continues at coordinate 16,613 of JBAPYC010001191.1, read as the reverse complement.
CAGGTCCCGCAGGGACACCTGGGCCGGATCCCGCGGGTAGGGCCACGACAGCACGCGTGGCGGGCCATGATCCGCGGCCACCACCACGTCGCTGAAGGCCACGCTCAGGCCGTCGCCGGTGGCCTTGGTCACGGCCTCCTTGCGGGTCCACGCGACCAGGAACTCGCGGGCCCGGCCGGATGGGCGGATGGCGGCCAGGGCAGCTCGCTCAGCGCCGGACAGCACCATCCGCGCCAGCGCATCCGGGTCGCTTACGTTCCCCGCCGCCTGGCGCCGGCTGTCGAGCTGCTCCACGTCCACGCCGACCGGATCCCGGGCCACTGCCACCGCGACCAGATCACCGGAGTGCGAGACCGAATGCGCCGGCCCACCGCCCGCTAGCACCGGCTTGCCGTGTGGCCTGCCGCACTGCCCGCAGGTCCGGTCGAAGTGGATACCGGCGGCGGGCTGTCCGGTATAGCGGGCGAGCACCGTCTTGGCCAGCGCGCAGCCGGTCAGGAACCGCTGCCGGTCTTCCTCGCTCCGGTAGCGCTCGAGGCGCTGGCGTTCGGTGTCGTCGAGCAGGCCTGCGTGCCGGTCCGAGGCGTCCAGCTTGTGGGCCCACCAGACATCGGCGGTCCCGTCCGGCAGATCAGGGCGGGAGGAATCGGCCACACGGCCAGCCTAGCGACCCCTCCGGCCGGTGACGGCGAGCAGGCTGGTGGCGAGAGCGCCGGCCGCAGCCGAGGCCGGCCTGGAGGGCCTGACCCTGCGGCGGCTGGCCGAACGGCTCGGTATCCGGGCCCCCACCCTCTACTGGCACGTCCGGGACAAGCGCGAGCTGATGGACCTGATCGCGGGCGCGGTCCTGGAGCAGGCGCTGGCCGGCTGGCGGGAGCCGCAGCCCGGCCAGGTCTGGTGGGAGTGGCTGGCCGGGCGGACCCGGGCCATGCGGACAGCCCTGCTCGCGCACCGCGACAGCGCCCTGGTGCTGGCGGGCAACCGCCCGGTCGCGTCCTCCATCCCCGGCATTGAGCGGCAGCTCCGGGCTCTGACCGAGGCAGGTTTCCGGCCACAGGACGCGGTGCTGGCCCTGCTCTCGCTCAATGCTTTCGCGATCGGCGAGGCCCTGGATACCCAGCGCGAGACCGGCCGGGATGCCGGCCCGTCCGGGGCGACGGCCCCGGGGGCCAGCCCAGACCCGGGCGAGATCCCCCTGCTGAGCGCGGCTATCGGCGCCCTGGAACCGTTCGGCTCATCGGATCAGCGCTTTGAGTACGGCCTGAGCCTGCTGATCACGGGCCTGCGGACGCAACATGCTGGCCGGGAGCAGCCACCTGAGGCCGCCCAGACGGCGGCGCGGGAGGCGGCACAGGTTCCGGCGCCGGAGCGGGCCCGCCATGGCTAGCGGCGAGCTGGGCGCCGACGCCGTCCAGCACGCAATCCAGGCCGAACTGGAAGCGCTCGTCGCGAGTGTCCGGGTCGTCCGGGTCGATGCCGGTGCTCAGCAGCCGGGCGATATGAGGGAACTGCCCCGAGCTCTCGAACCACTCCCGGTAGCGCTCATGCTGAGCCTCGCGATCCTCGGGAGTCATGTCCGCCTCGGCCCGCTCCTGCTCGTGCTGAAGGCGTATCTCCTGGGCCTCGCGCATGACCGCGCCCATCACGAAGGTGGCGACCGTGTTGAAGATGCCGAAGACCAGCCGGACATCGCCTCCGGCCTCGGTCCCGTCGATCAGGCTCAGCATCCGCTCCAGGTTGCGCGCGTCGTTCGGCCCGGCCGGCGGCCTGCTGCCGATGAAGTCCGCCGCCCAGCCATGGCGGGTCAGCGCCGCCCGGGTCCGGTGAGCGAAGAGGTTGAGGTCGGCACGCCAGTCCCCGGACGGGTCCGGCACCTCGATCTCCGCCTCGACGCGATCCAGCATCAGGTCGAGCAGCTCTTCCTTCGACCCGACGTACCAGTACAGCGACATGGCGCCCGCGTTCAGCTCGCGCGCAATGCGGCGCATGCTGATCGCGTCCGGGCCCTCGGCGTCGGCCACCGCGATGGCGGCACTGATGATCTCGTCCCGGGACAGGGCACGGCCGCGCCCGGGCGGCCGGGCACCGCGCTCCTTATGCCGCTGGACATGCCCGGCGATCCGCCCCTCCCGGGCCTGCTCCCTGGTCGCCCGGCCGGACTGCTGGTAAGGGCGCTGGTACCGGAAGAACGGCCATTGCTCCTCGTCGCTCTCGCTCACGCCTGCTCCTTCCGCCGCTCAGCATGCCCGAAACCGGGGCGCCAGTCACGCGCGACGGCCCGGGAAAAGTTGCCGTCTCGTACAGCGTACTGTTATCGTACATCGTACTAAGACGTACGGCGTACGAGTAACGGGGAGTAGTTATGGGTCCAACTCCCGCCATCGTGGCGGAGGGGCTAGTCAAGATTTTCGGCACGACGAAAGCACTGAGCGGACTGGACCTGGAGGTCGCGCAGGGCACGGTCTACGGGCTGCTCGGGCCGAACGGCGCGGGCAAGACCACCGCGGTCCGCGTGTTCTCCACGCTCTTGCGCCCGAACGGAGGCCGGGCGCAGGTCATGGGACTCGACGTGGTGGCGCAGGCGCCCGAGGTGCGCCGGATCATCGGCCTGACCGGCCAGTACGCGGCGCTGGACGAGTCTCTCACCGGCCGCGCCAACCTGGTCATGATCGGCCAGCTGAGCCGGCTCACGGCCCGGGCGGCCCGGCGCCGGGCTGATGAGATGCTCGGGCGCTTTGACCTGACCGAGGCGGCCGGTCGGCCGGTCAAGACCTACTCCGGCGGCATGCGCCGGCGGCTGGACCTGGCCGCCAGCCTGATCGGCTATCCGACGGTGCTGTTCCTGGACGAGCCGACCACCGGCCTGGACCCGAACGCCCGCGCCATGACCTGGGAGATCATACGGGATCTTGCGGCCGAGGGGACCACGATCCTGCTTACCACCCAGTACCTGGACGAGGCTGACCAGCTGGCCCGCCGGGTGGCGGTGATCGACGGCGGCGCCGTCATCGCCGAGGGCACCCCGGACCAGCTCAAAGCCTCGGTCGGCGGCGAGACCCTCACGATCGTGCTGGCCGCGGGCTCCGACGTCGGCGCTTCGCTCCGGGCCCTGGAGCCGTTCGCCACCGGCACCATCCAGCCGGACTATGAGGGGCTGCGCCTGTCGGTCCCGGTGGCCCCGGACGAGGGCCTGACCACGCGGGTGGTGCGGGCACTGGACGCGGCCGGTGTCGAGGTCAACGACGTGACCATCCAGCGCGCGTCGCTGGACGACGTGTTCATGTCCCTCACCGGGCACGCCACCGCCCCCGAGGGCAGCGCCGGCGCGGATACCGAGACCGAGCTGGAAGGGAGCATGGCATGAGCGCCATCACCGCGGACCTGGTCCCGGACCGGGATGTGACCTACGGCCGCAGCCAGGTCTACCACTTCATCCACGACGTGTGGGTGCTGACCAAGCGCAGCATCACCCGGATCCGCAACGAGCCCGAGACGCTGGCCGACGTCACGTTCATGCCGGTCATCTTCATCTTGATGTTCGCGTACGTGTTCGGCGGCGCGATCGCGTTGCCGGGGGGCGGCAGCTACCACGAATATCTCATCGGCGGGATGCTCGGCATGGGCCTGGCCCAGACCGCGCCCGGCGTGGCCGTGGCCCAGGTCACCGACATGTCCACCGGGCTCATCGACCGGTTCCGGTCGCTGCCCATGTCACGCTGGGCCCTGCTGGTAGCCCGTTCCATCGCCGAACTGCTCACCCAGCTCATCGGCGCGGCCGTCGTGGTGTGCGTCGGCCTGGCCATCGGCTGGCGGGTGCACACCGGCCCGGCCGAGGTGATCGAGGCCATCTTGCTGGCCCTGCTATTCGGCTACGCGTTCACCTGGGCCGGCCTGGCCCTGGGCATGGTGCTGCGCAGCCCGGAGGCGGCCCAGCAGACCGGGTTCATCATCTTCCTGCCGCTGACGTTCGTCTCCAGTGCCTTCGTGCCCACCCAGACCATGCCCGGCTGGCTGCAGCCGGTGGCCGAGTGGAATCCCCTGTCCGCGCTGGCCGCGGCCTGCCGGGACCTATTTGGCAACCCGAATCCGGCGGCCAGCATACAAGTCTGGCCGATGCAGCATCCCGAGCTAGCCGTAGTGGCCTGGTCGGTCGGCCTGCTGCTGGTGTTCGCGCCGCTGGCGGTGCGCCTGTACCGCCGCAAGGCGATCGCCTGAACGGATCAGCCACGGGGATGAGACCCGGGATTCACGGCGCTGGAACGCCCTGGATCCCGGGTCTCATGGCGTTACCGGGACGGCGTGCGGGCAGCTGCCCGGCGGGGTGCCCCGTTGCCAGGGATGGGGCTGCCGGTATACATCTGACCCATGGCAGAGCTATCAGCTGAATTCGGCGGGCGGACGGCGCTGGTGACGGGGGCGGCGTCGGGGATCGGGCTGGCCACGGCCAGGCTGCTGGCGGCGCGCGGGGCGCACGTAGCGGCGGTGGACCGGGTCAAGCCGGAACCGGACAGCCCGGACATCGTCGCGCTGGTGGCCGACGTCACCGACGACGCCGCGGTGCGGGCGGCGGTAGCCGAGGCCGGCGAGCGGTTCGGCGGGCGGCTCGACATCGTGGTGAACAACGCGGGCATCGGCGCCGCGGGCACGGTCGAGGACAACGACGAGGACGAGTGGCGGCACGTGCTGGACGTGAACGTGCTCGGCATCGTGCGCGTCACCCGGGCGGCGCTGCCGCTGCTGCGCCAGGCGGTCGCCGAGCACGGCCAGGCGGCCATCGTCAACACCTGCTCGGTGGCGGGCATCGCGGGCCTGCCCCAGCGGGCGCTGTACTCAGCCAGCAAGGGCGCGGTCTACGCGCTCACCCTGGCCATGGCGGCCGACCATGTGCGCGAGGGGATCCGGGTCAACTGCGTGACCCCGGGCACGGCCGACACCCCGTGGGTGGGCCGGCTGCTGGACGCCGCCCCCGACCCGGAAGCCGAACGGGCGGCCCTGAACGCCCGGCAGCCCATGGGACGGCTGGTCTCCGCGGACGAGGTCGCCGCCGGTATCGCGTACCTGGCCAGCCCGTTCGCCAGCGCCACCACCGGCACGGCGCTGGCGGTGGACGCCGGCATGGAAGGACTGCGGCTGCGCCCCCGGCCGTCCTGATGCATCCCGGTACCGGCCGGGAAGCGAGCCCGCGATGACGAAGATCACCGGCTTGCAGACCTACGACGTGCGCTTTCCCACATCTCGCACGCTGGCCGGCTCGGACGCGATGAACGCCGCGCCGGACTACTCGGCCGCCTACGTGATCATCCGGACCGACGCGACGGACCCGGCCCTGGCCGGGCACGGGTTCGCGTTCACCATCGGGCGCGGCAACGACGTCCAGCTGGCGGCGATCGCTCTGCTGGAACCGTTCCTGGCCGGGCAGGACCTGGACGAGGTGCTGGCCGACCTGGGCGGGCGGGCCGGCCGCTGTGGCTGCTGCTGGCCGGGATGAGCCCGGAGGAGATCTGCGGGCTGGTCGACTTCCGCTACCTGACCGACGCCCTCACCCCGGACGAGGCTCTCGGGCTGCTGGAGCGGGGCGCGGCCGGGCGGGCAGAGCGGATCGAGACGCTGCGGCGGGACGGCTATCCGGCCTACTCGACCGGGCCCGGCTGGCCCGGCTGTGCGCCGAGGCCATGGCCGAGGGCTTCACCCAGGTCAAGATCAAGGTCGGCGCGGTGCTGGCCGACGACATCCGGCGGTGCCGGATCGCCCGCGGGGTCATCGGGGATGAGGCCGGCCTGGCCATCGACGCCAACCAGGTCTGGGACGTGCGCACCGCTATTTCATGGGTGCGTGAACTAGCTCCGTTCGGCCTGGCCTGGATCGAGGAGCCGACCGCACCCTTCGATGTCCTCGCCCACGCCGCGATCCGCCGGGGCGTGCATCCGGTCAGGGTGGCCAGCGGCGAGCACGTGGCCAACCCGGTCATGTTCAAGCAGCTGCTGCAGGCCGGGGGCCTGGACATCATGCAGATCGACGCCTGCCGGGTGGCCGGGGTGAACGAGAACATCGCCAACCTGCTGCTGGCGGCCAAGTTCGGCGTGCCGGTGTGCCCGCACGCCGGCGGGGCCGGCCTGTGCGAGATCGTCCAGCACCTGTCGATGTTCGACTACGTGGCCGTGTCCGGCACGGCCGACGGCCGCCGGATCGAGTGGATCAACCACCTGCACGAGCACTTCACCGCGCCCGCGGTCGTCAGAGCGGGCCGGTACCGGGCGCCCGCCACGCCCGGGGCGTCCACCGAGATCGGGCCGGAGTCGCTGGCCGAGTTCAGCTATCCGGACGGCCCTGCCTGGCGGGGCTGATCGCGGACGCGGGGATGGCGCGACGCCTGGCCGGGGGTGCGGGGCCCACCGGCTACTCAAGACGGTGGTCAGGGGGCCACCGACACCCGTTGCGCGCGGGCCAAAGGAGGAGACAGCGCGGCGGGGCGGAGAGGAGGAGACAGCGCGGCGGGGCAGCTCAGGGGCGCTCGATGGTGATGACGGCGGTGTAGCCGTCAGCGGTGATGGGCTTGCGCACCTCCAGGCGGAGCCAGCTGACCGGGTAATCGGCCAGCAGGCGCGCGGCTACCCGCTCAGCCGCAGTCTCGATCAGCCGGAACTTGCCCTCGCGCACCACGGTGGCGATGGTGCCGGCGATCGCCGAGTAATCCAGGGCGTCGGCCAGGTCGTCGCGGGCCGCAGCCTGGCGTACGTCGGCGGCCAGATCCACGCTGCAGGTCAGCGTCTGCTCGATCTCCCGCTCCCAGGCGTGCACGCCAATGACGGCCGGCACGGCCAGGCCCCGGACCGATACGGTATCCCGCGCGTTCATGGCACTCCTCTCCATGACAGAGGCTAACGGGATGACAGAGGCTAGCGGGCGGCCGGGAGGCACGGATTCCGTGCGCTGGATGTTGACGGGCTGCGACCCCCTCAGTAGCCTTCGAGCAGCTCTGTAATCGATTACTTACGATGCTGAATGGAAGAGCCGAGGCGGCATGGTGACCGGTGTCAACGGACTGTCTCGCCTGGCCGATGCGCAGTCGCGCACCATCTCGCCGGAGAACCCCACCGGCGCCAAGGGTGCAGCCGCCCAGGCCACCGACGGAGTGGCTGCCGACGCCGCGCGTGACCTCGGCCAGGGCTGGAAGGTCAATCCGTTCGTCTACGTCCGGGCCGGGCAGACGCTCGAGCTCGCGGACATTGACGGCCCAGGAGTGATCCGGCAGATCTGGCTGACCCCGGCGGGCTGCCCGTGGCGGATGCTCGTGCTCCGATTCTACTGGGACAACCAGGAGCAGCCCTCGGTGGAATGCCCGCTGGACGACTTCTTCGCGGCCGGCTGGGGCGGCTTCTCCTGGAGCGGGCATGCCCAGGTCTCCTCGCTCCCGGTCTGCGTCAACCCGGGCAGTGCGCTGAGCTGCTACTGGGAAATGCCGTTCCGGCGGCACGGCCGGATCACGATCGAGAACCTCTCGGCGACCGACGCCCGGCTTTATTACCAGGTCAATTACGAGCTGACCCCGGTCGAGGCGGACGCCGCCTACTTCCACGCCCAGTTCCGCCGGAGCAATCCGCTGCCCTATAAGACCACCCATCCCATTCTGGAACTCCTAAACGCCCGCGGCCACTATGCCGGGACCTATGTAGCCTGGGGATCGAACAGCAACGGATGGTGGGGCGAAGGCGAGTTCAAGTTCTTCCTCGACGGCGACCAGGAGTGGCCCACCATCGCCAGCACCGGGACCGAGGACTATTTCCTGGGCTCCTACAATTTCTGGGTGAACAATTCCTACCAGGCGTTCACCACCCCCTATTCCGGGCTGCCGCACGTTATCATCCCCGACGGCAGCGACCCGGAGTTCACTCAGAGCCGGTTCGGGATGTACCGCTGGCACCTGACCGACCCGGTCCGCTTCAGCTCCGGCATCCACGTCACCATGCAGGCCCTCGGCTGGCGCTCCGGCCGGCGGTACCTGCCCTTGCAGGACGATATCTCCAGCGTCGCCTACTGGTACCAGGTACTGCCCACGGGGCCGTTTCCCGCGCTGCCGGACGCCGACGGACTGGAGATTATCTAGCTATGCGGCACCCGGCCACGAGCTTACCGGCCGCACCACGCACTTCCAGGAATACCGGCACTCGACATCACGGGAAGACAAATGCCGCCCCGCCGTGAACCGCGCCCTCGCCCGGTGCGCATTAAGGACGTGGCCGAACGGGCATCGGTTTCCGTGGCCACGGTCTCCCGGGTGCTCAACGCCGACCCGAATGTCGATCCGGAATACCGCAAACGGGTGCGCGCGGCGGTGGCCGAATTGGGCTACCGGCCGAACCGGCTGGCCCGCAACCTGCGTCGCCAGCAGATGGAGGCCATCGGCATCGTGGTCCCCGATATCGAGAACCCGCACTTCGCCGAAATGGTCCGGGTCATCGAGGGCGTCGCGCTCAAGATGGGCTACCGGGTCCTGGTCTGCAACACCGACGAGGACGCCGCGCGGCAGGCGGCCTGCCTTTCCATGCTGGCCGACGAACGGGTCAGCGGCATCGTCATGTCGCCATCGGACCCGGACGCCAGCCTCGACCAGCTCCGGGACCTGGGTATCCCCGTGGTCACCATCGACCGCGCACTCCAGCGGGCCAGCACCGACCTGATCGTGGCCGACAACGTCCCGGCCGTCCGGACCGCGACCCAGCGGCTGATCGACGCCGGTCACCGGCGGATCGCCTTCGTAGGCGGCCGCTCCGAGGTGGAAACGGGCAGCGAGCGCCAGGAGGGCTACCTGGCCGCGATCGAGGCGGCCGGGCTGACCGGGACCCTGGCCAACGGCGGGTTCCGCCGGGACGCGGCCCGCGCCGCGGTGCGCGCGCTGCTCAGCCAGGACCACCCGCCCAGCGCCCTGATCGTCGCGAACAACCTGATGGCGCTGGGCGCGCTGCAGGCTATCCGCGACTGCGGACTGCGGGTCCCGCAGGACATCGCGGTCATCGCGGTCGACAACCCGGACTGGTCGGAGCTGCTCGACCCGTCCCTGACCGTGCTGGCCCAGCCCATCCGGGCCATGGCCACGCAAGCGGCCGAGCTGCTGATCCGGCGGATCCGCGGCGAGGAGTTCGGGCCGGTCCGCCAGGTTTACCCGCTCGAGCTCATCGTCCGCAGCTCCTGCGGTACCGCACACCCCCGCTAGCCCGCCCCTGATAGCGCTACGGAAGGGGTTCGCCGTGGCCCGTATCGCCGATGGTCTCGCCAGCACGGCTGTCGCCTATGAGGTCGGGGTCTCGCCGCCGAGTGTGGTGGCCTGGCGGAGTCGCTTCGCGGAGGATGGTGACGGCCATCCAGCAGCCGGGTCACTGCCTCCGGCGGGTTAGAAAACCCCTATAGCCGCAGGCCCCTGACGAATAGGCTCGCGCTCATGACCGACGGCGACTGGAGGGATGGCGGGTTCAGGCAGCGTCGGCCCTCCGTGGAGACTCTCGCCTGGGTGGCGGCGTCGATGGGCCGGGGCAGTCGCATCGTTGGCTATCGCCGATTGACCGGTGGCGTCTGCTCCGCCGTGCATCGGCTGACTGCCGAGCGAGGTGGAATGCGAACGTTCGCCGTACTGCGGCAGTACCCGGGCGGGCTTGGCCTGCAGGGGAGCTTGGAGAAGGAGATCGCCAACCTTGGTGTGGTGGCGGGAAGCGGGCTCCCGGTTCCGGGCATCCTGGCTACTGATGTTGCTGGTGCTTCGACGGGGGGCTCGCCATCGTTGCTGATGACACGGTTGCCGGGGCATGTTCACCTCAATCCGGCGGAACCTCGGTCGTGGATGACGAGGATCGCGGAGATTGCTGTATTGCTGCATTCCCTCGATCTCCCCGCGAAGATGTTCAGACCTTGGACGGATTCCTGGATCGCTCCTCTAGACGGGTTTCAGGTGCCGGCCGGCGCACAGAACCCGGCTGTGTGGAAGGCGGCGTTTGGTGTCATGGCGGCGCCGCCGCCAAATGACACTGCCGTCTTTCTGCACACCGATTTCCTGCCCGTCAACATGCTGTGGTCGCGCGGGAGGATTACTGGACTGACCGACTGGAACTCCATCCATCGGGGGGCGCGCGCGATTGACGTCGGGCACTGCCGGCGGTACTTGGCGGCGCTCTACTCGCCCGAGTGGTCGGAGCAGCTTCGGTCGCTCTATGAGTCGATCGCCGGGGTGACTCTCGATCCGTGGTGGGACCTGTATGCCCTGCTGCACTATGACGATAGCGGGCCGAAGTGGATCCGTAGTCAGGTCGCTGGACGCCGTCCCGTCGATGTGCCCGGCATGACTTCCCGGGTCGAGGTCGCTATCGAGACAGCGCTACGGCGCCTCGGATAACCGCGGGTTCCCTGCTGGTCGCCCTTCCGGTTCTGGCATGCCGCACAGACCCCTGCACGAAGGCCGGTCGCACTCGCATCAATCACCGGCCAGTAACGAGACACCACACTAGCGTGTTGCTCAATGCCGCATCGGAGGCCCTTGGTGTCGGCGATGTCGTAGGGGCCGGTCAGGGCCACGATCAGGCCCCAGCGAGCCGTTGCGCGGCCGCCGGGCCGGGCCCGGTGACGGTGACAGCTGATACCAATGGACGCATGGCCGATGACGGGACGCAGGACCAGGCGGCACTGCCCGGGGAAACGCTGGCCGGGGAAACGCTGGCCGGTGAAGCGCTGCCCGGTGAAGCGCCGCCCGGGGAGGCGCTGCGGGAGGAAGCGGAGCGGTGCCTGCAGGCGCTGGCCGGCCCCGGCGCGCGGCTGCGTGCGGACCAGTGGACGGCCATCAGCGCCCTGGTGGCACACGGCCAGCGGGCGCTGGTGGTCCAGCGGACCGGCTGGGGCAAGTCGGCGGTGTACTTCATCGCCACCGCACTGCTGCGGGCCCGCGGCGCCGGGCCGACGGTCATCGTGTCCCCGCTGCTGGCGCTGATGCGCAACCAGGTCGACGCGGCCGAGCGGGCCGGCATCCGGGCGCGCACCATCAACTCGGCCAATTCCGGTGAGTGGGAGGAGCTGTACGCCGAGGTCGCCAGTGGCCAGGCCGACGTGCTGCTGGTCAGCCCGGAGCGGCTGAACAACCCGTCCTTCCGCGACCAGGTGCTGCCCGAGCTCAGCCGCACCGCCGGGCTGGTCGTGATCGACGAGGCGCACTGCATCTCCGACTGGGGCCACGACTTCCGGCCCGATTACCGGCGGCTGCGCACGCTGCTGGACGCCCTGCCGGCCGGCGTCCCGGTGCTGGCCACGACCGCGACGGCCAACGCGCGGGTGACCCGCGACGTGGCCGAGCAGCTCGGCGCGGGCAGCGGGACGCAGACGCTGGTCCTGCGGGGCCCGCTGGACCGCGACTCGCTGCGGCTGGCGGTGGTGCTGCTGCCCACCGCTCACCAGCGGCTGGCCTGGCTGGCCGCCCGCGTGGCCGAGCTGCCAGGGTCCGGCATCATCTACACGCTGACCGTCGCGGCGGCGCACGAGACCGCGGCCTTCCTGCGCGAGCAGGGCCTGGACGTGACCGCCTACAGCGGCCGCGACGATCAGGCCGAGCGGCTGCGGGCCGAGGACGACCTGCTGGCGAACCGGGTCAAGGCGCTGGTCGCCACCAGCGCGCTCGGCATGGGCTTCGACAAGCCCGATCTCGGCTTCGTGATCCACCTCGGCGCGCCGCAGTCGCCGGTGGCCTACTACCAGCAGATCGGCCGGGCCGGGCGCGGCGTGGAGCGGGCCGAGGTGATCTTGCTGCCCGGCCGGGAGGACCGGGATATCTGGGCGTACTTCGCGTCGCTGGCCTTCCCGCCGGAATCGCAGGTCCGCGCCGCCCTCGCGGTGCTGGCCGACGCCGGCCGTCCGCTGTCCACCGGCGCGCTCGAGAGCCGGGTCGACCTGTCCCGCGGGCGGCTGGAGTCCATGCTCAAGGTGCTCGACGTCGACGGGGCCGTGCGCCGGGTGAGCGGCGGCTGGACCGCAACCGGCCAGCCGTGGGCGTACGACGCGGAGCGGTACGAGCGGGTTGCGGCCGAGCGCACCCGCGAGCGCGAGGCGATGCTCGGCTATCAGGCGACGGACGGCTGCCGGATGGAATACCTGCGGCGCCAGCTCGACGACCCGGATGCGGTTCCGTGCGGCCGCTGCGACAACTGCACGGGGCAGCCCTGGACCGATGAGGTGCCGCAGGCCAGCGCCGCCGCGGCCCGCGACCGGCTGCTCCGTCCCGGCGTGGAGATCGAGCCGCGCCGGATGTGGCCGACCGGTTTGCAGGCCCTCGGCCTCGACGTGGCCGGGAAGATCCCGGCCACCTTGACCGCCGGGCCGGGGCGGGCGCTGGGACGGCTGACCGACGTGGGCTGGGGCAGTACGCTCCGGGCGCTGCTGGCGCAGGACGCGCCGGACGGGCCCGTCCCCGATCCGGTGACCGACGCGGTGGTCCGGGTACTCACCGCCTGGAACTGGGACCGGCGTCCCGCCGGGGTGGTGACCCTGCCGTCGCTGACGCGGCCAGCGCTGATCGCCAGCCTCGGCCAGCGGATCGCGGCCATCGGGCGGCTGCCCTACCTGGGCACGCTGGGCTACACCAATCCGGACGGAGCAGGCCCGCGGCGGCACAACAGCGCCCAGCGGCTCGGCTCGCTGTGGCGGGCGCTCGAGGTGCCCGGCGAGGTCGCCGGGGCCGTCCGCGACCTCGGCGATCCGGTGCTGGTCGTTGACGACCGCATCGAGACCGGCTGGACGATGACGGTCGCGGCCCGGCTGCTCCGCGAGGCGGGCGCCCCGGCCGTGCTGCCGCTCGTGCTGGCCGTCAGCAGCTGACCTGTGCTGCCCGTCACGATCCCTAGGCGACGTGCGGTTCGGTGCCGTCTTCGCTGATCATCGGGCGGCCCGCGACGGCCCAGCCGGTCATGCCGTCGGCGACGTTGACGGTCTTCAGGCCGCCGCCGGCCAGGGTCTGGGCGGCGTAGGCGGAGCGGGCGCCGCTGCGGCAGATCACGTAGACCTCACGGTCGCGGGGCAGCTCGCCCACGCGGGTGCCGAGGTCCCCCAGACGCACGTGCACCGCGTCCGGCGCGTGGCCCGCGGTCCACTCGTCATCCTCGCGCACGTCCAGCAGGTACACCCCGGCCGGCAGGTCGGCCGACAGCACTTCAGGCACGGTAGCGGGCTGGTTCATGTCGGTCTCCTCGGGCAGCTCACGATCGCGGCCCATAGATGGCCGCGTGGGCTACTGTACCCGCAGGCCGCAGGCCCCCGTCTGCGGCCTGCGGGCCAGTCCCGGCCCGTGGTGGCCGGGGCCGCTGACGCCCTTCAGCGGGGGGCAGAAGCGGCCGGCACGGGGGCGTCCTGGGGGATGTTCTCCGCGATCCCGTACCGGGCGTACAGGCGGCGCAGCGGCGGCGGCGCCCACCAGTTGGCCCGGCCGAGCAGGCGCATGGTGGCCGGCACGAGCAGCACCCGGACCACGGTGGCGTCGATCGCCAGCGCGACGATCATGCCCACGCCCATCAGCTTGATGAACGTGATGCCGGAGGCGGAGAACGCGCCCACCACGATGATCAGCAGCAGGGCCAGGCTGGTGATCACGCCGCCGGTCCGCTGCAGCCCGGCCGCCACCGCGGCGGTGTTGTCGCCGGTCTGGTCGTAGCGCTCCCGGATCCGGGACAGCAGGAACACCTCGTAGTCCATGGACAGGCCGAAGATGATGGCCAGCATCAGGATCGGCATGGTCGGGTCGATCGAGCCGGTCGCGGTGAACTGAAGCAGCCGGGACAGGTGCCCCCACTGGAAGATCCACACGATCACGCCGAACGTGGCCGACAGCGAGAGCACGTTCATCACGATCGCCTTCAGCGGCAGCACCACCGAACCGAAGGCCAGGAACAGCAGCACGACGGTGGACAGGCCAACCAGCAGCGCCATCCAGGGCAGCGTGGCGCCCAGGCTGGACAGCTCGTCCACCAGCGCGGCGGTGGTCCCGCCGGCCAGCACGGCCGCTCCCGGCGGCGGCGCGGTCGCGCGGATCCGGGTGACGATGTGCCGGGCGGCGGCGGAGACGGTAGCCGGCCGGTAACCGATCTCGACCCGGACCGTGCCGTCCCTGACCCCGGTGACCTGAGCCCCGGTGACACCGGGAATGGCATCCAGGCGGTGCAGGTAGGCGGTGAGCGCTCCAGGGCTGCCGGTGCTGGTGCCACCGGTGCTGGTGCCACCGGTGCTGGCGGCGCCGGTGCTGGCGGCGGGGGCGGGCGTCTGGCTGAGCAGCACCTCGATCGGGGCAGTGGAGTTGACCGGGAAGTCGCGGTCCAGGACCTGCTGAACCTGCCGGACCGTCGAGGTGGCGGGCAGCGTCCGGGCGTCGGTGCCGCCCCAGGAGATGCGCAGGAACGGCGCGCCCAGGGCCAGCAGGCCGATCACGATCACCGTGACGTAGACGAGCGGCCGGCGCATCACGCTGCGGGCCAGCCGGTACCAGCCGCCGCTGGCCTCGTCCCGCGCCGGGCGCTGCACCGAGCGGCGGATGCGCAGCGCGTTGACCCGGTGGCCAAGTACGGCCAGCAGCGCGGGCAGCACGGTCAGCGCGGCCAGCATGTCCACGGCCACGGTGGCCACCCCGCCGTAGCCCATCGAGCGCAGGAAGTCCACTCCGAACAGCATCAGGCTGGTCAGCGCGACGGCCACCGTGACCCCCGAGACGGCCACGGTGCGCCCGGCCGTGGCCACGGTACGGGCCACCGCCCGCTCCACGTCGGGCTGGCGGTGCAGTTCCTCCCGGAACCTGGTCACCATGAACAGGCCGTAGTCGATGCCCAGGCCCAGGCCCAGGATGGTGGTGATGTTCACGGAGTAGACCGACACGGTGGTGCCCAGCGTGATCAGCCGCAGCACGGTGAACGAGCCGAGAATGGCCAGGCCGCCGATGGCTACCGGGAGGCTGGCCGCGGCCAGGCTGCCGAAGATCACCAGCAGCAGGATCAGCAGGACCGGCATGGAGAAGCCCTCGGCCTTGGCGATGTCGGCCGTGACCTCGGAGTTGATGGCGACCTCCATCGGCACGTCGCCGCCGGTGCGGGCGGTCACGCCGCTGGCCGTCAGGCCCGGCGGGTCCAGGTCGGCCTTGATCGCCTTGTAGCTCTGCTGCCGGGCCTGGTCGCCGGCGCCGGTGAGCTGGAGTACCGCGTAGGTGGCGTGCCGGTCGGTGCTGACCAGACTGACTGATCCGGTGGACCAGTAGGTGCTGATCCGGGCCACGTCGGCATGCGGCAGGCCGCCCAGCGCCTTGGTCACCGCCTGCCGGTAAGCCGGGTCGGCGACGGTCATGGCGGCGCTGCGGTAGAGCACCACCACGTCGGCGTCATTCCGGCCGAAGACCTGGTCAGCCCGGCTGGCCTCCCGCTGGCTCGGGCTGGTGGGCGGGGCGAAGTTGCTGCCCGACGACAGCCGGCCGAAGACGCCGGTCCCCCACACCGCGGCGAAGACCACGACCAGCAGCGTGATGCCGAGCGCCAGCCGCCGCCTCCGGTAGAGCATCCGTCCCCAGCTCTCGAACATCCCGCCTCCCGTTGACGTTTGCTGTTTATGTTGATTACTCAAGTAAACGGCGTAAGCTAATTACGGCGATAACTTTGCATACGGTGTTCACCACTGTCAAGCGACTTAACGGCGCTTGAGCGGGCTAGCATCGACGTGGTGCGCATACGTGCCGGATCCCGCTACGGTGCGCGTTACGAGGTTCGGCGGTCTGGCCGGCGGATAGTCCCGACGGTAAGACCAGCTTCAGGAGGCAGTTGTGACACAGACGGCGAAGGCGCCGTCCCGGCGGGACCGGCTGCGGGCGGCCACCACCGAGGAGATCATCCAGACCGCGCGGCGGCTGCTGGTCACCGACGGCCCGGAAGCGGTGTCGCTGCGCGCCATCGCCCGCGAGATGGGCATGACCGCCCCGGGGTTGTACCGCTACTTCGGCAGCTACGAGGAGCTGATCCGGCACGTCTGCGCGAGCATTTTCACCGAGCTCGGCGCCGACATCGACCGGGCCATCAAGGCGGCGGGGCCGCCGCCGGCGGGCACACCGGACGTCGTCACCGTGAAGCTGACGCAGATGATGGTCGCGGCCTGCCGGGAATTCCGCCGCTGGGCACTGAACCACCAGGGCGAGTTCGCGCTGCTGTTCGGCGTGCCGCTGCCGGGCCTGGACGACAAGCGCAATGACATCGCCGACCAGTGCGCGCTGGCCTTCGCCGGCACCTTCTTCGCGCTGTTCGGCGAGCTGTGGAGCAAGGCCCCGTTCCCGGTGCTTGCGGCCGACAAGATCGATCCTGGCCTGCGTGACCAGCTCATCCGCTACCGCGAGGCGCTGGGTGCCGACCTGCCGCTGGGCGCGGTGCTCACCTTCCTGCGCTGCTGGACCCTGCTGTACGGGGCGGTGGCCATGGAGGTGTTCGGCCACATGCGGTTCGCGCTGGCCGATCCGGCGCCGATGTTCGAGATCACCCTGGGCGACCTGGCCGCCATGATCGGCCTGAGCTGGCCTCTTCCGGGCTAGCGGGCCCCTGCCGGGCTGGCGGGGCGCGGCCGCACTAGCTGGC
>JBAPYC010001190.1:0-1739 GCA_049284535.1 Streptosporangiaceae bacterium | reverse complement strand
GTCCGATACCCTCCACCAGCGCCTGCTGCAGCCGGTTGGCCGTGGCCACGTCGGGCTTGCGGGCAGCGAGCACGTCCGCGTACACGAACGATTCCCCCAGCCGCACCAGCGCGTAGGCCAGCGCGTCCGGCTCGGTGATCGTGACCAGGCCGAACTCGGCGATGTCGCGGCGGAGCAGGTCCTCCACGAAGGCCACAATCCCGGTCTGGACCCGGCCGCGCGGGTCGGTCAGCACCCGCAGCGCCAGCGCCGGCTCCTCATCCAGCAGCCGGCGCAGCCCGGCCGACTGGGCCACGATCGCGTTGATATGCCGCCCGGTCCCGGTGGTGTGCAGCGCCCCTGGAGGCCGCTCGGCCTCCCACCGGGCCGCAGCCACCTCCAGGGTGCGCTCGGTCAGCCACCACAGCGCCTCCCCCAGCAGCGACTCCCGGCTGCCCACCCGGCGGAACAGGGTCACCCGCGAGATCCCCAGCTCATCCGCCAGGCCCTGCATGTCCAGCCGCCGCCCGTCGGTGATCCAGCGCGCGGCCACCGCCACAATGCGGGCCGATCGCGGGCCGGTGTTCTTGGCGGGTGCGCGCTCCGGGCTGCGGGCCGGCACGCTATCGCTCGTCACGGGCTGGTCTACGCTGCACCGTCTGGTGCTGGGCCGTCTGGTGCTGGACCGGCGAACACGCTGCTCACGATAGCCTCGGCGGTCGGCCCGTACGGCGGCAGGAACGCGTCGGCCAGGTCGCCGGTTCCGCGGACCACGACGCCGCGCGGGTTGGAGAATTCCCGGAATCCCTCGATGCCGTGGTGCCGGCCGGTGCCGCTCTGCCCGACGCCGCCGAACCCGAGGGACGGCAGGGCGCCCTGCAGGGCGCAGACGTTGACGCACGCCCCGCCCGACGTCGTCCGGCGCAGCACGTCCTCGGCCACCTGCGGGTCATGGCTGTAGACATACAGTCCCAGCGGCCGCTCGCCCGCGTTGATCGCGGCCACCGCCTCGCCGAGGTCGTCGTACGGGACGACCGGCAAGATCGGACCGAACACCTCTTCGCGCATGATGCGCAGCTGCTCCGGCGGGTCGATCACCAGCAGCAGCGGCAGTGTGCGGGTCGCCGCGTCACCCTCGCCGCCCAGCGAGACGACCCGCGCGCCGCTGGCCCGGGCCTCATCGGCCATCGCCTCGATCCGGTCGAGGTGCCGCCGCGTGATGATGCCGGTGCAGTCCGCGGAGGACGCGTAGTCCGGCAGGTCCTGGGTCAGGTACTGCTCGGCGTGCGCGACGAAGGCGTCGACCCGGTCCCGCGGCACCAGCGCGTAGTCCACCGAGATGCACATCTGGCCGTTCTTGATCAGCTTGGTGCCGATGACGCTGCGCACGCTGGCCGCGTCGACGCTGTCCGGGGCCAGGACCGCCGGGCACTTGCCGCCGAGTTCCAGGGTGACGGGCACCAGGTTCTCCGCCGCGGCCCGGGCGATCTCGCGGCCGATGGCCGGGCTTCCGGTGTACAGCAGGTGATCCCAGCGCAGGGTCGGGAACTCCCGGGCCAGCGCGATGCCGCCGACGGACACCGCCACCTGGTCCTCGGCGAACGTCCCCGACACCATCTCCCGGAGCAGGGCCGCGCAGGCCGGCGTGTACTCCGAGGGCTTGATGATGACCCGGTTGCCGGCCGCGAGCATCTCCACCAGGGGACCGGCGGACAGGTCGAACGGGAAGTTCCACGGGACGATGTTGCCGATGACGCCCT
>JBAPYC010001189.1:0-5104 GCA_049284535.1 Streptosporangiaceae bacterium | reverse complement strand
TGGTGTGTCAGAGGGGCTACCGTGGCCGCCGCGTAGATGTAGGCGATGAAAACGGTCAGCCACACCACCTGACGCCAGATCTTGTGCCACGGCCCGGCGGGAAGGGCCCATATCCTCTCGAACCCGGCCTGCACGGTGCCCGCGAACGTCACCCCGAAGACGGCCAGCAGCGCCAGGCTGAAAACGCTCGTCGTGCCCAGGACCCGGCCGGGCGCGGAAAAGAGCTGTACCACCGCCTGGGCCGAGGAGCCGGTCAGGCCCATGCCGTAGATCACCCATCTGGCGACGCCGTGACGCGAGGCGGCGGTGGTGGCAGCGACGACGACGAGCAGCGGGAACACGGTGAGCATGGCCAGGGCGGCGAAGCCCATGGCCCGGCCCATGAGTTCAAACTCCATGGCGCTCCGGTAGAGGTCCTTGAACCGGAGATCGTGCCAGATCCGCCTGGCGCCCCGGAGCACCGCGCGGTACATCGCCCGGTCCTGGATCTGGCTCATCTGCCGGCGAACACGCCCATTGCGCCGCTGCCGCATCGCTACCGCCTCGCTAGACAGCTCCCCGGGCCGCGCAAGCCGCCGCTCCGGCAACGCGATCCTTACGTCATCACAAAGTTCATTCTCCTGGTGCCCAAGGAGCGCGCGGGTATCCGAGCCGATACGACGGTCATCGGCAGCGGCCCCCGAGGCCCGTGCCGTGGCCCGGCTAGCCAGCGCCGACCGCGAGGATATCCGTGAGATCAGCCGCGAGGCCAGCTGGACCGGGGCCCCGCCTGTGGCGCGCGGGACGGAACCCGAAACTACGCAGGCTCGCAAACTGGACCCACGGGGGGGACGGCTGTGCCCGTCGGCCCCGCGTGTCTGTATCGGCCGTCTTACTGCACGCTGCTGCGGGGCCGCGCGGCCACCGCGACGATAGCCGCCACCACCGCGGCGACGATGAAGATGACACCCCGGCCGTGTTTGTGGTCGGTCAGCATCAGGACGCCAACGATCAGCGCGACGGCAGCGACGAGACCTGCCACGGCCATGTAAACGGGCCCACGTCCGTAAGGCGCATAAGGAATGCTGCCCACGCTAACATCGCGCGGCGGCTATTAATCAAGTTGATCTGGGCTCAGGAACATCGGGAGCGGCCCTTCTTCAGCGGACGTAGCCCTCGTGCTTCAGCGGACGTAGCCCTCGTGCGCCTCCCGGGTCGACACCTCCAGGTCGGCGACTTCCAACTACTTAGCGAGGGCCTGGCCCAGGGCGGCTTCCCGGTTGGGAAAGCGGTCGCCGTCGGCCTGGGCGAGCAGGCGGCCGAGCGTCGCGGCGGCGGAGGCCTCGTCGGGGCGGGTGGCCAGAGGCCATTTCCCGAGGAACCCGAAGCGCCCTTGATAGTGAGGGGAAGCACGTCACAATTCAGGGGCCATCCCCGGAGCTGAGCCCAAGCGAGTCCTTAGCCCCGGACCTCCGCCAGCGGCGAGCCGCCGGTCCTTCCACACCGGACTTGCGGCTCGCCGCGGTCGTACTCTCTTAAGACATGACCATTCAGCGGATGGACAACGTTGCCATCGTCGTCGACGACCTGGACGCAGCCGTCGCATTCTTTACCGAGCTCGGCATGGAGCCGGAAGGCAAGGCGCAGATCGAAGGCCTCTTCGCGGACCGCACCGTCGGACTCGACGGCGTCCGGAGCGAGATCGCGATGATGCGGACCCCGGACGGCCACAGCAGGCTGGAGCTGACCAAGTACCACATCCCCGCGGCGGTCGGCGCCGAGCCGGAAAACCCGGTGCCCAACACGCTGGGCCTGCATCGCGTCATGTTCGCCGTCGACGACATCAACGACACCGTCGCCCGCCTGCGCGTCCACGGCGCCGAACTCCTCGGCGAGGTCGCACAGTACGAGAACATCTACCTGCTCTGCTACCTCCGCGGCCCCGCGGGCATCATCGTCGCCCTGGCCGAACAGATCGGCTGACGCGAGCCCTGGGGGGTGTTCTGGGGGTGTTCTGGGCGGAGCCGCCTATCGGAATCGAACCGATGACTTACGCATTACGAGAGGCAGGCTCCCTCGCTCCCATAACGTGACCTGCACAGATAGCGCGGTGGATCGCGCTTGAAGGACTGACGACGCTGGGATTTCACGCCTACCCGTTCCACGGCTCGTTCCACGGCCGGGAATGGGAATCAAGCCTTATTCGCGCTTCACCACCGGGTTGGTTCGGCGACGCTGCGCTCTAGGTTCCAATGGCTGGCACACGTTCAGTGAGTGTCTGATCGATGGGGACTGGGCGGTTGCCTGGGTCGCTGGGCTGCAGATTAGGCACATCGGGGAGGCGCAGGCCTGCCAGCCGGGAACGGCGCAGCATAAGCGCCGTGTATGGGATAGCTCCCCAGGGCTATCCCATACGTGCTGCGAACCTCAGCCGTCTCTTTGACATCCTTGCTGACGTCAGGGTCAAGCTTTCCCCTTATGCCGTACTGGCGTACTTCTGGCCAGGAATGCCGCCCGATGCGGCGAGCGGTCGTCGACGACCTGGTATTTGCAATCAGCGAGCCTTGGGAGGCGGGGCGGGTCGTTGCTAGTCAACGTCTTCTCCGCCGCGAGGGCCTGCTGGGCCTCAGCCACGGTGAACGCCAGCCGAAGGCGACGGTCGAGTCTCGTGAGCCGGAGCAGCCGCCGGGTACGTGACTGAGCACAGGCCACCTGCAGGCTGACCCCGTGTGCGGCGGCCTGGCTAGCGGCCCCGGCCAGCACCCCGAGCCCGGCCGCGTCGATGAAACCTACCCCATTAAGGTCCACGATGAGCGGGAGCCCGCCGGCCGCCATGCTGGACAGCCGCTCACGCAGCCGCGCCACACTGGCGATGTCGATCTCACCGGCAACCGTGACGATCGCGCAGTCCTGCTGGCAGCGTACTCGAATCGTCAGCCCTGAGCTCATCACATGTCACAGCCGTCTAAGTAATCCCGCATAAGAGGATGTTATTTTTGCCGCTTTTAGTGTTATTTGTTGCCCGTGCGGGTGAACGATCGATCCGGGTTAATAGGGATAACCAGATTCGTAAAACCACTGAGAAATTCTTTAAAGACCGCTGATAGCTGGATCGGCTCGACCAGTATCATGCTCGCCACCACGACCTCGGCATGCCTTGAGCCGAATGCCGTGACGGGCTCTGATATTGCAGGTCAGGACCGCCAGTACCTTGTTTAACCATCACCAGCTAAATGTTCTTATGTCAGGACATATGCTTCTATGTTGTATACCCTCATGAGATTAAGAAATAAGGCCGCAGGGCCCATTGGGACACGGAACCCTGCCACTTGACGGGGTAAGAGGCTGACCCCCGCCTCGCAGGACCGGTTTCCTGAGTGCGCTCGGAGACTGTTCCTGCGGCCCAAAGGTCAGTTTGCACCCCTGCACTGGAGCCGTCAATAGGTAAATGGTTGCGCTCAGCGCAAAAGAAATGGAGAACGTAGATAACTTCGCCAGGCGGTAATTAGCACTAAGAAAACTTAAACCAGGCGCGCCGGAAGCTGAACGCGCAGAGACACATCCGCCGCATGAGCACATCGGGTATCTGAGCATTTCCTTGCGTCCTTCGCGGCGGACCATGAGCGGGACCAGATCTTGCCGATCCCGCGGCCGGTGAAGTCGGCACTGATGGTCAGCCGGGAGCGGGAGCCGTCGAGCGGCTCGACCAGGATCTCGGCAACCGCCCCCGATCGGCCAAGGACAGACGGCGCGGACCGCAAGTTCAGGGCCGGCTTACTTACGGCTCCGCTTCCAATGCGTGTTCGCTGGGCCGGGGTACGCCGCCTGAGCCCGGAGCACGAGGATTACCCGCGCGCCCAAGATCGTCATACCGATGACTTTCTCGCTCCGCGCCGGTCTGTACACCGGAGACCGACTCACGGGAGGCTAGCGTCGTGCGGAAACTGATCTACGGCATGAACCTGACCCTGGACGGCTACATCGCCGCACCCGGCGACGACATCGGCTGGAGCGGGCCGCCGAGCGACGAACTGTTTCAGTGGTGGCTCGACCAGGAGCGGGCGAGCGGCCTGTCGCTGTACGGGCGCAAGCTGTGGGAGACGATGAGCTCCTACTGGCCGACCGGCGACCAGCAGCCCAACGCCACCCCGGCGGAGATCGCGTTTGCGCAAAACTGGCGGGACACACCGAAGGTGGTGTTCTCCTCGACGATCGACAAGGTCGACTGGAACACCCGCCTGGTCGCCGGCGACGCGGTCGACGAGATCACCCGGCTCAAGGCCGAGGACGGCGGCCCGATGGGCATCGGCGGCGCGACGCTCGCCAGGGCTGCCATGCGGGCCGGGCTGATCGACGAGTACGCACTGGCCACCTACCCGGTCGTGGTGGGCGGCGGCACGCCGTTCTTCACGGCGCTGGATAGCTGGGTCAGCTTGAACCTGGTGGAGACGCGGACGTTCCCTGGCGGCATCGTGCTGACCAGATACGAGACGAGACGCTGAGCGGTCGGGTCATATGCGCGGCTCGTAGCCACCGGAGGAACAGGCGCGGCTGCGTCACGCACGCGACCTCATAGACCGCGAAGACGGTCCGCACGTACGCCACCGGGCCACCTTGGGACCCTGAATTAGTGCGCAGATTCCGCCCGACCCGGAGATGAACCCACAGGTCAGCAACGTACGCCGCCGCTCAGGCCTCAATCGTGACCCATTAGTCAGGTTCAGGGCAGCCGCGCCGACATTGCTGCATCGCGGGGTTGGCCGGGCCAGCGGCCCACGCTCTGGAAGTACTCGGGCGCTTCAGGCCTTTCCGTGTACTCCAGGAGTCCACCGGTCTTTTCCAAGAGGACTTCGCGGACCTCGGCGGGAGTGGCGAAAAAGAACTCGCGGCGCTCATTAATGACGTTGACCCGGCGGTTAGCGAAGGTCTTGTGCAGTTCGTGTTCCAGTGTTACTGCATCATTCGAGAAGTGGAGAGCGTGGACGTCGTACCGGAACGGAACTGACGCATCCCCGAGCTCACGGACCCGGTCCATCGGTTCCAACCGCCGGGTCATACCGATCTTTACGATGTTAGGCCCGAAAGCGCCAATATTTGATATGACGTAGACGTATCCGGCACGAAT
>JBAPYC010001188.1:0-3739 GCA_049284535.1 Streptosporangiaceae bacterium | reverse complement strand
GCTGACTGGGTGGCGCTTCTCGGTGAGCGCGCCCGCCAGGGATGGTCGCTCCTCGATGTGGCCTGCGGCAGCGGCAAGTTCCCGACAGCTCTCGTGAAGTTCACGGCGGTCGCATCGCTTCCTGGCGTTGCGTACGACCTTCTGGACCCCTCAGCCTTCTCTGTAGCCACGGCTCGCGCTGCCCTCGCACCTCCGTTCATGCCACGCAACGACCTGGTGATGCCGTTGCAGGAACTTCCCAGCTCCTGCGGCCCCTATGACGTTGTCTGGGCGACCCATGCCCTCTACGCCCTCCCGCCCGACGAACTCGACGCCGCAATGGCGCGTTTTGCATCGGCCCTGGCCCCAGAAGGTCTGGGGGTCGTCGCTCAGGCGACGGACCGCTCGCACTACCTGTCGTTCTATGACGCCTATCGGGCCGGGGTGCGTGACGCGACTCCTTACACCACGGCTGAGATGGTGGCGGCTTCCTTGCGCACAGCAGGCATGGACGTCCGTGAACAGGTGATCACCTATGAGACGGGAACCAGCGACCGAGACGACGCCGAGGGTTTCCTCCAGCGCTGCGCCTTCGACGACACCGTGAGCCTCGAGGAGATGGAGGCCGCACCGGTCCTGGGCGAGTACCTGGCGTCATGCCGGCACGCCGATGGGTCCTACGTGTTCAGTAACGAGGTGGCGCTGCTGTGGATGTGACATCCCCCGGTATCTCGTGGTACCACGATCGCGGAATCCTGGACTCGGTGGATGCGATGCGTTCCGCGCAGCCGGTCGGCAAGGCATCGCCAGTCTCGGCCTGATCTGCGAGCCGGAGCCGAGGGAAGAGAACCGCCTAACGTACGGCAGTTAGGTGGCGGGTGGCGCTTGACGTAGCACCTGAATCAGGCGATGTCGGTGGGCATGCATGGGCCGGGGACGCGTGAAGGGTGTGACGGTCAGCGACAGCCTGGCGGGTTGGTGTTCCTGACGGGCAGATGCTCATGGCTGCTGCGGGCTCACGTTTTCAGGGCGTGGCCGAGGTAGCTGATCCGCATGTCGCTGGTGAGGGCGAATGCGGCCTTGCGCCCGAAGTCGGCGCGGGACAGTTTGCCCTTCTTGAGCTGGCGGAGCAGCCGGATCAGGGCTGGCGGGGAGATTCCGGGTGCTATCCCGGTCATGCCGCGGCTTTCCAGGTTGTGCCGGGCGAGGATGCCGGTAATTTCGGCAGGGGTGATGAACTGGTCCCAGTCATGCAGGCCGGGCGGCATCCAGGCGGTGGCGGCCCATTCCTGGGACAGCTTGATCATGACCAGTTTGCTGAGGCGGGTGCGGTTGATGGTGTCGAATACGTACAGGGCGCCGGGTTTGAGTGCCCGGGCGGTCTCGGCGATGACCGCGTCCAGGTCGGCTACGTGCTCAAGCACATCGACGCAGCAGACGATTTCAGCCACGCCGTCCTGGATCGGGAGCTGCTCGCCGCGGCCGACCCGGTAGTCGATGTCCAGCCGGGCTCGGCTGGCATGCTTGCGGGCGGTGGCGATAGAGGCCGCCGCGGGATCCACCCCGATCACCTGCGCGCCGAGCGCGGCGAGTTCCTCGGCGAGCAGCCCGCCGCCGCAGCCCACGTCCACGATCACCTTCCCGCCCGGGTCGATGCCCTGGGTGCCCAGCACGGTGCGGAGATAGCTCATCCTGGCCGGGTTCAGCGAGGTGCGGATGGCGTGCAGCGGCTGGCGTTCATCCCACCAGATGTCGCCGGGCTGGTCGTAGAGGGTGTTGTCGGCCGGCATGCGTGCCTCCTGCTAGATGATCTTGCGTACTTGGAGGGGACCCGGGCCGGAGAGCAGCTGCAGGGCGCAGGTTAGTGCTCACCGCAGGCCAGGCGGCTAGGTCGCGGAGAAGCGCTGGTAGCTGGCGCGGTATCCGCGGAGCCTGGCCAGCGGGCTGAGAACGGCGAACAGCGCGCGCTGCAGGGTGACGGGCGGTCCGGCC
Organism: Streptosporangiaceae bacterium; assembly: GCA_049284535.1. Classification (GTDB taxonomy): domain Bacteria; phylum Actinomycetota; class Actinomycetes; order Streptosporangiales; family Streptosporangiaceae; genus Palsa-504. Next base: position 1,768 of record JBAPYC010001188.1, on the reverse strand, counting down.
AGGTACATGTCCCACCACCGGGCGGACGCCGCGACCTGCAGGAAGGGCGGGCCGCCACGGGCGTTGCGGCGTCCCTCGGCGGCCATGCCGCAGAAGGTCTCGAAAAACTCTGCGCCTGTCCCGGGGGGCGGAACTCGGCCAGCAGGACCGCTTCGCCGCCTCCGGAGTTCCACCAGGTGTGCGGGGTCGCCGGGGCGACGGCGAGCTTATCGCCGGGTCGCAGCGTGTGCTGCTCACGCCCGGCCTGCACGGTGACCTGCCCGTCCAGCACCTCGAAGCTTTCCTGCTGGCCGCGGTGCAAGTGCAGGGGCGGCCGGATCATGCCGGGCGGGACGCGGACCTCGAGCAGCAGCGCCCCGGGCCCGCCCGGGCGGATCGCGAAGCGTTCCCTGGTAACCGGATTCTCCAGCTCGTCCGCGGTCATGGCCGCCCCCTCCATTAGATCCGATGACAGAATATCCGAGTAAGGAATATCCGGGAAGAGGCTATGCTGCGATCATGCCAGCCGCGCCCATCCCCGCCAGCCAGCGCGCCACCGCCGCCGTGCTGGCCGTCTTCAAGACCAGCTCCTGGCTCCTCGGCGAGCTGAGCCCGGTGTTCGCCGAGCACGCGATCACCGCCACCCGTTTCGATGCGCTCGAGGCGCTGTCCCGCCACGGCGGCGCGGCCAGGCCCGCCGAGCTGCGGGACATGCTGCACCTGCCGGCGCAGACCATCACCGGCGTGCTGGACCAGCTGCAAGCCGCCGGCCTGGTCAAGCGGTCACCGCACCCCAGCGACCGCCGCAGCACCATCGCCGTACTTACCCCGGCCGGGCGCGAGGCCATCGACCGGATCTGCCCCCCGCTCATCGACATCGAGCAAGACTGCATGACCGCACTCACCCCAGCCGAGCAAGACCAGCTCATCAACCTGCTCACCCAGGTCCAGCAGCGGATAGCGCAACGGCGCAGCGCAGCATCCCGCACCACCTGACCGGCGCGCCGGCCAGGCAAAGCAGCACCACCACCGTCAAGGGCCGCCGCGGAAATCAGTCCAAGCACGAACAGGACCATACAGACCTGGCCGATATGCGGGCCGGCATGACGAACCGCCGGCCGATGGCACACCGCCTGTATCCGGCGTTCGGCGTGCCCTGCGACCTTTATTAGCGGCTGACCGAGTTCGGCGTGTCCGGGGCAGTCCAGGAGAGATCGGTCCGGCTGCGGCCGGGTACGCCGACCGCCGGCACGAGCCAGGCACCGGCGAGGTACATGACAGGTGCATCTCAGGTCCGCAGCAGGAGCAGGCCGGAGCGGGGCATCCCTGGCACCCAAGTCAGCCGGGCCGGCTGATGACGCCGAACACCTTGCGGATGCCGCCAAGCAGGAGGCCGGCGGTGATGATCTGCCGTACGGTCCGGGCCTGGATCGTGCGGCCGGGTGATCGATGTTCCGTAGATCGTGGCGGCTGCCGTGACGGAGCCGCGGCATGAGCTGAGAGCCGCCGCCTTGCATTACTGCCGGGGAACGCGCTGCCACCGCGTCCCGTCCGTGGCCGTCCGTGAAACAGCCGACGGTGCGCACCGACCGTTCCAGGGCACAAAACCCGTCCGCCATGCGTCCGTGGACACCGCCACACAGCGGTCTGCAGCGACACAAGGTGAGACACGCCGGGACAGAGAAAAACGGCCCGCCAGCCACGAGAATTCGCAGCTAGCGGGCCGTTTTTGCAGGTGGTGGCAGGTGTTGGGTTCGAACCAACGTAGGCTGAGCCGACGGTTTTACAG
>JBAPYC010001187.1:0-9010 GCA_049284535.1 Streptosporangiaceae bacterium | reverse complement strand
GGCCGCGCTGCTGGCCAGCGCGGATGTGGCGCTGGCTCCCGGTCCGGCGGAGACCTTCGGGCTGGCCGCGCTGGAGGCGCTGGCCTGCGCCACGCCGGTGGTGGTGAGCGCCGAGTCGGCGCTGCCCGAGGTCATCGGCGACGCCGGCGCGGCGGTGGCGGGTGAGGACCTGGCCGCGGGTGTGCGGGAGATCCTGGCCCGACCGGAACCGGCCCGGCGGGCCGCGGCCCGCGCCCGGGCCGAGCGCTTCGACTGGGACACCTCGGCCCGCGGCTTCCTGGCCGTGCACGCCACGGCTCTGCAGACCAAGGCCGGGGCCCGGGCGGGCGAGGTCAAGGTCACGGCGGGGGGAAGGACGTCATGACCACGTTCGTCGCGCTCGGCGACTCGATCACCGTCGGCATGGGCGACCCGGCACCCGCGGGTGGCTGGCGGGGCTGGGCCGCGCTGCTGGCCGACACCTTCCACCACCCGGACTTGCACAACCTGGCCACCCTGGGGGCCCTGGCCGACGACGTCGAGCGTTTCCAGCTGCCGGCCGCCATCGGGCTGAGGCCCGACCTGGCCAGCGTGGTGGTGGGGATCAACGACACGTTGCGGGGCAATTTTGATGCCGAACGGACCGGTGCATGCATCGGCCGGACTGTCGCCGCGCTCCGCCAGGCCGGCGCCGAGGTGCTGACCGTGCGGCTGCCCGATCCGGGCCAGATGTTCGGCCTGCCGGGGTCGCTGGCCCGGCCGCTGGCCCGCCGGATGCAGGCGGTGAACACCGCCGTGGACGAGGTGGCGCGCCGCTACGGCACGCTGCATCTGGACGTGGCCCGCGACCCGGCCACCTACCAGCGCTGCTACTGGAGCGTGGACCGGCTGCATCCGAACGAGCGCGGGCACCGCCTGATCGCGTGCCGGTTCCACGCCCTGCTGGCCGCCTCCGGGTTCCCGGTCGGTCCGGCACCCGCTCCCGAGCCGACCAGCTCGCCGCCGGCCCGCCGGGCGGAGTTCGCCTGGATGGCGACCAAGGGCACCAAGTGGCTGCTCCGCCGCTCCCGGGATCTGGTCCCGGCCCTGCTGGGGCTGGCGATACGGGAGTGGCTGAAGGGCGAGCGGGAGGTCCTCGAGCCGGATCTGGTGGCCGACGAGGACCGGGATGCGGTCCCAACCTGAGTATTCTTGAGAAGACCTTCAGCAAACTTACGGCTTGACTGGTGCTTCCCCTCGGCTCGTCTCCAGGTCCGCGACCGATCATCAAAAGGTAACAAAGGACCAAGCCGCTAGGCGGCTATTGATTTAGGGACGAGACCCATGAGCCAGACCTATGACCCGAACGAGCCGGGCCACGGCTACCCAACCCGGCCAGTTTACGCTAGCGGACCGGGGTACGGCGGCACTGGCTACCCGGGCGGACCGGGTTATGGCACTGGATACAACTTTGCCGCCGCGCCGCCGCCGCCACCGCGGCGGAACCACAAGCGCGGACTGGCCATCACTGGCGTGGTCGCGCTGGCGGCGGGCGCCGCCGTGGGCGGCCTGATCGGCAGCACGAACACGACGACGGCGAGCACCGCCACCGCCACTTCCAAGACGGTGCTGTCCACCAGCCAGGTCGCGAGCCGGGTGGATCCCAGCCTGGTCGACGTGGTGTCCACGGACGGGGACGAGCAGGCCACCTCGGCCGGTACCGGCATCGTGCTGACGTCCACGGGCGAGGTGCTGACCAACAACCACGTGATCGACGGCGCCACCTCCATCAAGGTGACCGACATCGGCAACAAGAAGACCTACACCGCGAAGGTGATCGGTTACGACGCCACCCACGACGTGGCCGTTCTGCAGCTTCAGGGCGCGTCCGGCCTGACCACGGCGAACCTGGGCGACTCCTCCACCGTGCAGACCGGGGACAGCGTGGTGGCCCTGGGCAACGCGGAAGGCAAGGGCGGCACACCATCGGTCGCAGCGGGAACGGTGGCCGCGCTGAACCAGTCGATCACCGCCTCGGACGAGGGATCCGGCACGAGCGAGCAGCTCACCGGGCTGATCGAGACCAACGCGCCCATCCAGCCAGGTGACTCCGGCGGCTCGCTGGTCAACTCCTACGGCCAGATCATCGGCATGGACACCGCGGCCTCCTCCGGGACCCAGTTCCAGGACAGCTCCGGCAACACGGCTACCCAGGCCTACGCGATCCCGATCAACGAGGCGCTCTCCGTCGCCAAGCAGATCGTGGCGGGCACCGCCACCTCCGACGTCCACATCGGCCAGACCGCCTTCCTCGGCGTGTCGATCGCGCCGGACAGCGACGGTTCCTCGGGTAGCGGGTTCGGCGGCCAGGGCGGCTTCGGCGGCCAGGGCGGCTCCGGCAGCCAGGGTGGCTTCGGCAGCCAGGGCGGTTTCGGCAGCCAGAACGGCGAGGGCAGCGAGGGCGGCTCCGGCAGCACCGGCACCACCGGCGCGACCGTCGAGGGCACCGTGTCCGGGTCGCCCGCGGCCAGCGCCGGCCTGAGCCAGGGTGACGTGATCACCTCACTCGCCGGCCAGTCGGTCTCCAGCCCCACGGACATCTCGAAGATCCTGGTCAAGTACCACCCCGGCGACAAGGTCTCGATCGGCTGGACCGACGAGTCCGGTCAGTCGCAGACCGCGACGGTGACCCTGGCCAACGGTCCCGCTGCTTAGCTGAACCCGGGCGGCCCTGCCGCCCTTGGAAACCAGTGATCCCCGGCCGCCCCCGGGGATCACTGGTTTCCGCGTCTGATAGGAAGAATCAGTGCGCGCAGCCAGACTCCACGCGGTCGGCGACCTGCGGGTGGCCGATGAGCCGGAACCCCGGGCCGAGCCGGGGATGAGCCTGGTGCGGGTCACCGCGGTCGGCATCTGCGGTTCGGACCTGCACTGGTGGGACGAGGGCGCGATCGGCGACGCGAAGCTCACCCATCCGCTGGTGCTCGGCCACGAGGGCGCGGGGGTGATCGCGGACGGGCCGCGCGCAGGCCAGCGGGTCGCCATCGACCCGGCGATCCCGGACGAGACCTGCCGCGCCTGCCGGGACGGCTACCGCAACCTGTGCTACCACATCAAGTTCTCCGGCCACGGCGACACCGACGGGATGATGCGGGAGGTCATGGCCTGGCCGACCCGGCTGCTGCATCCCCTGCCGGATAACGTGACCGACGCGGACGGCGCCCTGCTCGAACCGCTCGGGGTCGCCGTGCACTCGGTCGACCTCGGGCACCTGCCGTTCGCCGGCACCGCGTCGGTGATCGGCTGCGGGCCGATCGGGCTGCTGCTCATCGCCCTGCTCAAGGCGGCAGGCGCGAGCTCGGTGCTGGCGGTCGAGCCACTGGCCCACCGGCGGCAAGCCGCCGTGCAGATGGGCGCGGACCAGGTCCTCGACCCGGCCGCCGACCTCGGTGACACCGGGGTGGACGTGGCCTTCGAGGCAGCCGGCAACGACGAGGCGGTCCAGCTGGCCATGCAGTCGGTCAGGCCCGGCGGCCGCGTCGTGCTGGCCGGCATCCCCGGCGACGACACGATCAGGTTCGAGGCCGCCGCGGCCCGGCGCAAGGGGCTGACCATCGCCATGGTCCGCCGGATGAACGAGGTGTACCCGCGGGCCATCAGCCTGGCCGAACGCGGCGTGGTCGACCTCGGCGCCCTGGTGACCAGCCGGCGCGGGCTGGGCGACATCCGCGAAGCCTTCACAGACGGTGCACGGCGCACCGGCCTGAAGGTGGTCGTCGAGCCCCAGGTGTGATGGCAAGATCAGTAATGGATAGGACACCGAAACCGGTCTGGCTGGCGGCGGCCCTGGACGCCGCCTGCGTGCTGCTGTTCGTGGTCATCGGAAGGGCCAGCCACGCCAAGGGCGAGACCCTGGCCGGCATCGCCTCAACGGCGTGGCCCTTCCTGGCCGGCCTGGCACTCGGCTGGCTAGCGGCTCGGGCATGGCGGCGGCCGCTGGGCCTGGTCCCGGCCGGGGTAGGCGCGTGGCTGGGCACGGTCGCCCTGGGCATGGTGCTGCGCGTCGTATCCGGGCAGGGAACCGCCTTCGCGTTCGTGCTGGTGGCGCTGGCCTTCCTGGGCCTGTTCCTGCTCGGCTGGCGGGCGCTGGCTAAGGCGGTGAGCGGCGCCGTGGCCGCGATGCGAGCCAGGCCCAGGTCATAGCCCTCGCCGATCCGGGCGATCTCGGCCAGCTCGTAGCTGGTCAGCACCTCCAGGGAGAGCTCGTGCAGGCGGCGGGTCCTGGCCGCACAGCAGTCCGCGAGCAGGGTCACCGGGAAATCGCGCATGAACGCGGACCGGATCGTGGTCTCCACGCACAGGTTCGTGACCACGCCGCAGACGACCAGCTCGCCGACGCCCAGGCCGCGCAGCATCGGTTCCAGCGAGGTCCACTGGAAGGCGTCGAACCGGACTTTGTCCACCACCAGGTCGTCGGGCCCGCAGCCGAGCTCGTCTACCACCTCGGCGTCCCAGTAACCGTTGGCCAGGCCGTTGACCCCGGCCAGCGCCGGGCTGTTGGCGGCCAGCGATGGGCCCTCGTCGGGGCGGCCGGGCCGGTACACATGCCGGGTGAAGATCACCGGGATCGCGGCCCGGCGGGCCTGGGTGATGGCGGCGGCGGCATTGCGCACGGCCGCCTCGGCGCCTTCTGGGCCCATGCCGATCCGGGGGAACGAGCCATCCGGGTGGCAAAAGCCGTTCTGCATGTCCACCACGAGCAGCGCCCGGTTCGTCATGTGCGCACCTCCATCGCAGGTCAGTCGCTCATTACGGTAACTGGGTGAGACCGGCACTGGCCAGCACGCAGGCGGATGCGAAAGTCGTGGCGGCGTGCATACCGGCGGGCGGACCGGGCAGGGAGGGCGGTCGCAACTGATGTCCAGTCAAGGAGGATTGTGATGGCCGGCGAACTGAGTGGCGTACGCGTGGCCTTCCTGACGGCCAACGAAGGGGTCGAGCAGGTCGAGCTGACCGAGCCGTGGCAGGCCGTCAGAGACGCAGGCGGAGTGCCCGAGCTGGTGGCGCCCGAGGCCGGCGAGGTACAGGGCTTCAATCACGTGGACAAGGCGGACACCTTCGACGTGCACCGCACCATCCGCGACGCCGATCCGGCCGACTACTCCGCGCTGGTCCTGCCGGGCGGGGTGGTCAACGCCGACGAGCTGCGCATCGCCCCCGGGGCGGTGACGTTCGTGCGGCGGCTAGTCGAGAATGCCAAGCCGGTCGCGGTGATCTGCCACGGGTCGTGGATCCTGGTCGAGGCCGGCCTGGTCCGGGGGCGCACGCTGACCTCGTGGCCGAGCCTGCAGACCGATATCCGCAACGCCGGGGGCACCTGGGTCGACGAGGAGGTCCACGTCGACACCGCCGGGCCGAACACCCTGGTCAGCAGCCGCAAGCCCGACGACCTGCCCGCGTTCTGCCAGAACCTGGTCAAGACCTTCGCCGAGCAGCACGTCTGAGCACGCCGTGAGGTCGTTATGGCACGATGGCGGTCACGGGGAAGGAGAAACCGTGACCGCCATCGTGTGCAGCGTCGAGATCGCCCGGGCGCCCGGCGAGGTGTACTCCTACGTGACCGATCCCGCCCGCTTCGGCGAGTGGCAGGCTGGCGTCATCGACGGCCACATCGAGCCGGCTGGCCCGGTCCAGGTCGGATCCAGGTGCGTCATGACCAGGCGGATCGGCGGGGCCGACCGGACCTCGACGTCGGTGATCACCGAGCTCACGCCCCCGCGGACCTGGACCATCCACGGCATCGACGGCCCGATCCGTGCTGACGTGAGCGTGCAGGTGGAGCCGCACGGGGACGGCAGCCACAGCGATGTCACCATCAGCATCGAATTCGCGGGTCACGGGTTTGGCAAGATGATCGTGCCCATGGTCAACCGGCAGGCCCGCAAGGAGGCGCCGCAGAACTCCCAGAGCCTGAAGAAGCGGCTGGAAAGCGGGGCGGCCGGCGGACCGGAGCGGTAATCCATCCCGTCTCCATACGGGCCTCGCGCGGTATGCACACGCGCCGCCGATCCTGATCACAGGCCAGCGAACGGCAGGCCGATCAGGAAAGGAATCTGGATATGCTGCCGGGCACCACCCCCACCATCAACCCCGTCACCGCCGCGTGGAATACGGTCGCGCGGTTCGAGGACTACGAGACCGCCCAGCGCGCGGTCGACCGGCTCTCCGACGACGGCTTTCCCGTCGAGAAGCTCGACATCATCGGCTCCGAGCTCCAGCTGGTCGAGCGCGTTACCGGACGGCTGACCAAGGCGCGGGCCGCCGGGGCCGGAGCGCTCACCGGGCTGTGGGGCGGCCTGCTCATCGGCACCCTGCTCGGCCTGTTCACGACCGGGCACTCCTGGCTGGGCGTGATCGTGGCCGCAGCCGGGTTCGGCGCGCTGTGGGGCGCCGTCTTCGGGTTTGCCGCGCACGCCGCCCGCCGGGGCCGGCGCGACTTCAGCTCGGTGCGGGCGCTGACCGCCCGGCACTACGACCTGATCGCCCGCGACGGCCTCGTCGACCGGGCCCGGACCATGCTGGACGAGGCCGGCCTGCTGCCAGCCGCGGCCTGAGCGCCGTCATCGCCGGGCTGAGGCCGGGCCGGTCAGCTGGCCGGCCGCGGCGGCCCGGACGATCCCGGTGACGCCGTCGAGCAGCGGCGAACGGAGATTCCAGCGCTGCCAGTGCAGGTGCACCTCGGCGGCGGTACCGGGAGCCAGGTCGACGAGCGTGCCGCCGCGGAGTCCGGCCGAGCACTGCGCGTCGGGCAGCAGGCCCCAGCCGAGCCCGGCGGCGATCGCCCGGGCGAAATCGGACGACGTGGGAATGAGGTGCCGCGGGCCCTGGTGGTCCCGGCCGGCCAGCTGGCGCACGAAGTCCTGCTGCAGGTGATCTTTGCGGTCGAAGTCCACGGCCGGGGCGTGGTCCAGCGCATCGAGCCGGCCCGCGGGAAACCACCGGCGGGCGAACGCGGGCGTGGCCACGGCGCGGTAGCGCATGAAGCCGAGCGGCGTCGAGACGCAGCCCTGCACCGGCCGCTCGGTCGCGGTCACCGCGGCCATCACCGTGCCGCTGCGCAGCGCGGCCGCCGTGTGCTCCTGGTCGTCACGGTGGATATCGAAGATGAGCCCGAACCGCTCGTGCGCCTGGGCCAGGGCCGACATGAACCAGGTCGCGAGCGAGTCGGCGTTCACCGCGACCGCGAACGGGGCGGTCGGCTGCTCGGCCCCGGCCGAGAACTCGCGGGCCAGGTCGCGCGCCAGGAGGTCGACCTGGCGGGCATACCGCGCGACGGTCTCGCCGGCCTCGGTCGCGACGACCGGGTTCGCGCGCCGCACGAGTACGCGGCCCGCCGCCTGCTCCATCGTCTTGATCCGCTGGGACACCGCGGAAGGGGTGATGTTGAGCGCGTCCGCCGCCTTGTCGAACGTGCCTTCGGCGAGCACGGTGATCAGGGTCGTCAGCTGATCGGTCGTGAAGTTGACCATAAGTCATGCTAATGCATCTTAAGATTCTTTAGCTGTACTTCATCGCTATCAGCGCTTAGCGTCGCTGGCATGCAGACGTTCGTCTCCACCTGGGCGATGGGGCTGGCCACCGGCCTCGGGCTCATCGTCGCCATCGGCGCCCAGAACGCCTTCCTGCTCCGGCTGGGCATCACCGGGCCGCGCCGGGCGACGCTTGGCTGCATCGCCGTCTGCGCCCTGTCCGACATCGTCCTCATTGCCGCGGGCGTGGCCGGGATGGGCGTGGCCGTCCAGCGGATGCCGGCGTTGCTGATCGTGTTCCGCATCGCGGGCTGCCTCTTCCTGGCCGGCTACGGCCTGCTCGCCGCGCGGCGCGCGCTGCACCCGTCCGCGCTGCGGATCGAGGACGAGGGCACCGGGAGCATGTCACCGGCGAGCGAACCTATCGCGGCAGGCGCGCGGGCGACGGGCGGGCCCGCCAGGCCCAGGTCCGTCCGGGCGGCGCTGCTGACCTGCCTCGCGTTCACCTGGCTCAACCCGCACGTCTACATCGACACAGTTATCTTCATCGGTTCCCTGGCCAACCAGCAGGGCCGGGACCTGCGCTGGTGGTGGGCCGCGGGCGCCATGACGGCCAGCATCGGTTGGTTCGCCAGCCTCGGCCTGGGAGCGCGCTTCCTGCGGCCAGTCTTCGCCCGGCCCGGCGCCTGGCGCGTTCTCGACGCGGGCATCGCCGTCCTCATGACCGGGTTCGCGGTCCGGCTCCTTCTCGGCCCGTAGCCCAGCCCGTGGCAACGAGTTGATAACAGCAGATACGAGTTCGCCTCGGGCCATGCCGCCGTAGGAGAAGGATCGTGTATGCGCGTACATGGGAGGTTTCTCCGTGCGGGACAAGCCCAGCGTCTATGAGGTGGCACAGCTGGCCGGGGTGTCGACGGCCACCGTGTCGCGGGTGCTGTCCGGGCACGAGCGGGTACTGCCGGACACCCGGGGCCGGGTGCTCACGGCCGTAGCTGAGCTCGGGTACGTGCCCAGCGGCGCGGCCAAGGACCTGGCCGCCCGCCGCACCGGGGTGATCGGCCTGTGCTTCCCTGACCTGACCGGCGACCAGGACGCCGGGCCGGGCGACGCCGGGTACTGGTATGACGAGGTAATCCGCGGCATGGAGCGGGCCGCCCGGCGCAGCGGCTACGCCGTCCTCATTGCGGCCAGCCATCACTGCGAGGACGGCGGCCTGGTGCTGGGCATGGCCGGCCGGTGCGACGGGCTGGTCGTGCTGGCGCGGACCGCGTCGCAGGCCGCCATCGAGCATGTGGCGGCGCGCATCCCGGTCGTGCTCCTGGCCACCCGGGGCCGCGCCGGGGACACCGGGGCCATCGACTGCCTGACCGTCGCCAACGAGACCGGCGCCTTCGCCGTCACCTCGCACCTGGCCGATGTGCACGGCTACACCGACCTCGCCTTCATCGCCGGCCCGGAAGACTCGCCGGACTCGGCCAGCCGGCTCGCGGGATTCCGCCGGGCCACGGCCGGGCGGCCGGACC
>JBAPYC010001186.1:0-9384 GCA_049284535.1 Streptosporangiaceae bacterium | reverse complement strand
GGTTGGTCTGGCCGACGATGGCGACCACCGGCACGTGGTCGAGCTTGGCGTCGTACAGGCCGTTGAGCAGGTGGATGGCGCCCGGGCCCGAGGTGGCGATGCACACCCCGAAGCGGCCGGTGAACTTGGCGTACCCGACGGCCTCAAACGCGGCCATCTCCTCGTGCCGCGCCTGGACGAACTGCGGCTTGTTATCGGCCCGGCCCCAGGCGGCGAGGATGCCGTTGATCCCATCGCCCGGGTAGCCGAACACGTGCTGCACATCCCAGGCGCGCAGCCGCTCGAGCAGGTAGTCACCAACAGTCTGGGCCATGGCCGTCCCTTCGTCTCGCGATCACCGCGCGCCGCACTACCCGTCACGGCGCGGTCGAACCATGGCGGGCGCGGGGTGTTTGGCGCGGCCGCGAGATCAGCCCGGACGTGGCCTAGCTGCGCTCGAAGGGGATCTTCTCCCCCGCCTCCACCGCGACCGGCAGCCGGTTCCCGGCCGGCGGCAGCGGGCAGGTCGCGAGGTCGGTGTAGGCGCACGGCAGGTTGGCCGCGCGGTTGAAATCGAGCACCACCGTGCCGTCAGCGGCGGGCGCAGGCAGCTGCAGGGAGCGGTTGGCCGCGTAGGTCGTCACACCCGAGGTGGCGTCGGTGAACAGCACGAACAGGCTGCCCGGCTGATGCCCCGGGAAGGCGGTGAGGCGGATCTGGTGCCCGTCCACGGTGACGTGCACCTGCCCGGGCGCGTCGTAAACGTGCTCCAGCCCGTCGACCACAGACCCGACCGCGGTCGGACGGGGTTCGGCGAACGGGACATACCGGCCGGTGATCACCCAGCGCGGGTCCGGTGAGTAGGCCGGCGTGCCGTGGAACGCCGTGCGCAGCGGGTTGCCCGGGTGCCGCGGCCGGATGATGTCGTTCCCGCCGCGCCGGGCGACCTCGATGACCGCGTCTTTCCACACCGCGTTGACGCCGCCGCGCTCGGGGATGACGCCGAAGCGATGACGGCCGCGCACCGGCGACCCGCCGACCACGAGTTCCTCGCCCTCCGCGAGGGTGACCACGACGCCGTCCGGTCCGGTCAGCCACTCCCCCGGCGCGTCGGGGAACCGCTGCGGTTCGCCGGTCAGCCAATGCAGGCCGGTGATGGCCAGGAAGCCGTGCGGGTCGGCCAGTCTCGCCTCGTGCTCGGCGTGCCAGGCTTCCCACTCCGCGGCAAAATCGGCGGTGCCGGGGGCGGTAGAGCCGGCGGTGCCGGGTGCGGCAGAATCGGCGGTGCCGGGGATGGTGCCGGTGGCCGGTGTGGTCATGATCGCGCTCCTTCACAGCTCGCCCGTTACCGTCGCGAACGCATGGCGGCGGCCGCCTATGCCCGTAAATCAGACGATGTCTATCGTCGAACTAGAGATTTCCCTGCCGACCGAAGGTGAGAAGCCCTCCATGCAGACCTGGGATGCCATCCGTGCCCGGCGCAACGTGCGCAGCTACCAGACCGACCCGGTGCCGGCCGCCGACCTCGACCGGATCGCGGAGGCGGCCTGGCGGGCGCCGTCGGCTTCGAATCGCCAGCACTGGGATTTCGTGGTCGTCACCGATCCGGATCAGCTCCGCGAGCTGTCCCAGGTGTGGCGCGGTGCCGGGCACATCGCTGGGGCCGCCGCGGCGATCGCGCTGGTCATCCCCCAGGCCGATGACGAGCGCACCCGCCTCATCGACTACTACGACCTCGGGCAGGCGACCTACGCCATGATGCTCGCCGCGGCCGACCTGGGCATCGGCACCGGTCATTCCTCGGTCGGCGACCAGGAGCAGGCCCGCAAGATCCTGGGCGTGCCCGCCGGCCACGACGTGGCCTTCCTGCTCGGGGTGGGCTACCCGGCAGATCGCCCGCTGCAGCCCATCAACGTGCCCAGCCGCCGCCCGCGCGACGAGGTCATCCACCACGGCCACTGGTAGCCGCCGCTGGCAGCCCCCTCTAGTGGCGCGGGAACAGCGCGGCCGTCCTCAGCTCGTGATGCTTTCCTCCTGCGGGGCCGCCGCACCGGGATCGGGCTGTTCCTTCGCACGGTGCTGCAGCGACGGGACCAGCGGGGCCAGCACTTCCGTCACGATCAGCCAGGTGACCACGGCGAATACGACGCCGCCGATGACGTCGGTCACGTAGTGCTGGCCCAGGTAGACGACGCTGAACCAGACCAGCCCCGTCCAGGCGAAGGCGACGGCCGAGCCGCGCCGCGTCACCGGCCACAGCGCGAGCGCGGCCAGCAGCGGGTAGGCCGCGTGCAGGGACGGGAACGCCGCCGCCACGTCGGGGTCCAGCTGCTGGTAGATCGGGCTCACCGCGCTGGGCAGCGCGATCAGCGAGTGCACGTGCGGCAGGAAGCCGTGCTTATCGGCCAGCCACGGCGGGGCCACCGGCAGGACCAGGAACACCACGAAGGACGCGAAGGACATCGCGAGCATCGCCACGGTGAACCGCAGGAACTGGACCCGGTCGACCAGCCACAGCACCAGGCCGACGCCGATCGGGATGAGGAAGTGACAGAAGTAGACGACGGTGCACGCGACCCTCAGCCAGTGCAGCGAGCCCAGGTGCGCCTGCAGGAACTGGCTCGGGTCGGTCCCGCCGAACAGGGCCTTATCGATCTGGATCACGAAGCCGTAGTGGCGCGGGAAGTGGGCCTTGGGCGCGACGCCGCGCACCGCCTCGTAGCCGAGGAACAGCGCGATGAATGGCACCCAGTCCTTCAGGAAACCCAGGAAGCGGCCGCTCAGCACGGCGACCGGGACGATGATCAGCAGCAGGTAGTCGGGCGACACCGAGACGCCGCGCCAGATCATCAGGCCCGACACCAGCAGCAGGTACGCGACTGACACGAGTACCAGCGGACCGGGCCGCCGGAGGTACTCCAGCGGAACGCGGATCCTGGACATGCGCACCATCCCCTCAGGTCTACCAGGGGAACCACTGTAGCCAACATCGCTTTCCCTATCGGATAGATAGGTAAAGCCCTGGTCACCTTGGGTTCACAGTTCGTTCGTATACGAACCGGCGCAATAGTACCCTCCGGAATGTCGTCCGTCCCGCTTATGCGCGCACCGGTTGCGCGTGCCGTTTATGCGCGCAATGTGCTCCACTGGCCGGGGCACAGCGGCGCCGGGCGTGACGGGAGCGGCCGGGCCAGGGACGGAGCCGGCGGCCGGCGGAAGTGGTAGACGAGGACCGACCCGTCCAGGACCTCGACCGGACACCAGGCACGAAGCCAGGCCAGAGCGGGCCGGTTGGCGCTGTTGATGGAGGTCGCCGACGCCGCGACCCAGCCGTCCACCTGGGCCGGGGTGGCGCTGAGCAGCGAGCGGGCGCCGGGGATGCTGGCCGTGGTGATGCCGCGTGGCCCGAAATACGCCACCCACGGGTCGCGGCCCGCGCTCCACGAGCGCAGGTCGTAATAAGCCTGCCCCCAGTCCAGGTTCGAATCGGTCGCGACCGCGTAGCCCGGCCGGAACGGCCAGGTCGTCCAAGCGATGGAGCGCGGGAAGGAACTGGCCGTGGCCGCTACCGCCGCCGCGAGCAGCACGGCGACGGCGGTCCCGGCCAGCCGCCGGCTGACCGTCCCGCCCGCGGCGGCCAGGATAGCGACCAGTCCGCTGGCCGCGGCGGCTATCCACAGGGCAAGGACCGGCAGCAGGTAGCGCAGACCGACGTCTTTGGGCTCCGCCAGCGTGAAGGCGCCGAGCAGGACCACGGACGGTCCGATTGCCAGCGCGGCCCGCAGGCGCGGGCCCGGTGGCAGGCGCAGGCAGCCCACGACCCCGGCCACGAGCAGCAGCAGGGCCGCCGCCGGCCACTTGATCACCATGCTCAGCGGCCAGAACCACCACCGGCCGCCGCTGTAGGCGATGCCCGCGACGTACGCGGCCGAGCTGGTCGTGTCATGAGTGTTGAGATACCTGATGCCGTCGAAGTACGGCCGGGGAACGAGCTCCGGCAACTGTTTCAGCATGGCCGGGTCAACGGCGATGTAGACGGCCCAGACGACCGCCCAGGCGATCAGGCCGGCCAGCGCGGCCTGGCCGAGCGCCCGAGCGACGCCGGAGCGCCATTGCACCACGACGATCACGACCAGCGCCGCCGCGACCACCAGCGCGCCGGTGACCTGCGTTTCCGCCGCTGCCGCCAGGCCCAGCCCGAGCCAGATCAGCGAACGCCGGTCTCGCCTGCGCAGCCAGCGCACCAGCGTCCAGGCGCTCAGCGTCACCCCGAGCGAGAACGGGACGTCCACGCCGTCGAGATGGCCGATGCCCAGGACCAGGGGCGAGGCCAGCCAGAGCAGCCCGGCCAGCGCGCCCGCGACCGGCCCGGCCAGCTCGCCGGCCAGGGCGTACAGCACGAACGCGACGGCCACCGTCTCAGCCAGCGGAACCAGCCGGGAAGCGAACGTGACACGCGGCAGTTTCCCGGCGGCCAGCTGGGCTGCGACGAACCGGGCCCCGTAGCTGAGTTCGTCGTTGCCCGACCATCGCCCGTTGGCCGGCACCACGGGGTGGGTGAACAGCACCGGGAGGACGGCGAGCACCTTGGGCAGCGGGGGATGCTCGTCGTTGATGTCCACGTCGTGGTGCAGCACAGTGGCCAGGGCCGATGACACGTACACCGGCTCGTCGAACGTCGGGGCGTCGGACCGGGCTTCGGCCAGCCCGAGGACGAGGAAGCCGACCGCCGCGGCCGCGAGTATCAGCAGCGGAAGCCGGCGCACCCAGGTGCGCGGCCCTGCGTGTTGTGGGCCCGTTTCTCGCCGCCCTGCTTCTACCTGCACTGCGTCCATAATGCGGCTGACCCTACCGCCGCCGCGCACCCCGGATCACGGTCAAAGAGGATTAGCGCTCAGCGGTTCTGCAGACGTTCGGCCAGGGGTGGCGGCGATCCTGGCCTTGACGGCTGGCTCGGTATCGGTCAGCTACTCCAGATCGTCGCTGGTCAGGCGCAGGAGCCAGCCGGGCTAGGCGCAGCGCACGGTGGCCTGGCGAGCGTAGCCGTAGCAGCACGGGATCGGCCTCGGGGTCGGCCAGCCGGGCGACCAGGGCATCGACGGTCGCCTCACCGGCGCGCCGCATGGCCTCGACGTCCATCGCGAGCGGAAGGTCCACGGGTCTCTATCTAGGCTGGCTCGGGATTGGCCGGCTCTGGATTGGCCAGCTCGGGACTGGCCGGCACGGGATGGGGAGATGCGGGGTTGGCCAGGCGGGTCGCGGCGATCCGGCCGGCCTGCCGCTGGGTGGGGGCGTGGCCGATGACCGCGGTCAGGAACGGCTCCCGGTCCAGCTGGTAGACAGTGGCGGCGGTGCGGGCGGTGACGGTGGCCGTGCGGGGGATGTCGCGCAGCAGCGCGATCTCACCGACTCCCTCGCCGCGGCCGAACCGGCCCAGCCATCGCCCGTCCTGGCTGGCGTCGAGCTCCCCGGCGGCGATCGCGTAGTACGCGTCACCGGGATCGCCCTGGCGGATCACGATGTCGCCGGGGTTCAGCAGCACGGGTTCGAGGGCGGCGGCCAGGCCCTCCAGGGCGGGGGCCGGCAGGCCAGCGAACAGCGGGAGCGAACGCAGCAGGGCGATCTGGACGACGGGAACGGTGGCGCCGGCGTCGAGGCGGAACACTGCCCGGCCGCCGGCCGCGGCGGCGAGCGGCAGCACGGCCGCGACGCCGAGCACGGCTAGCCGGCTCCCGCCAAGATGGTCCAGGGCGGAGACCAGCAGGGCGCCCACGGCCAGCCCGGCCATCATCGCGCCTTCCAGGACGCCGAAGATCCGGCCGAGCAGCTGGGGCGGGACGGACCGCTGCAGCAGCGTGCGGGCGGCGACGTCCAGCACGCAGTGGCTGGCCCCGGCCGCGATCAGCAGGGCCACGGTCCCGGTCACACCCGGGCCGGAGGCGATCGCGGCCAGCGCAGCGCTGAACGCCAGTGCGGCGGCCAGGACCGGCCCGCCCAGCCGCCGCCCGATAAGGGCGGCGCTGCCGGTGGCGGCCAGGACAGCGCCCAGGCCGAAGGCGAACTCGAGGTACCCGGCCCAGCCGGCCGGGCGGCGCAGCACCGCGACCGCGAGGATGACGGCCAGCAGGTCCAGCGCCCCCAGGACCACGGCGTCCGCGGTCAGCAGGGCCAGCATCAGCCGCAGCCGCGGCTGGCTGGCCGCCAAGCGCAGGCCCGCGCCGATCCCGGCCGTCGCCGTCTCGTCCTCCGCATCCGCCTCTGCCTCCGCTGCGTTCGCCTGCGCTGGCGCTTGGGCTGGCACGTCGGCTGGTGCCTCCCCCGCCGGCGCTGGCGTCAATGGGGCTGGCGTCAATGGGGCTGGCGTCAATGGGGCTGGCGTCAATGGGGCTGGCTCCAATGACGCTGCGCCCAGCGGCGCGGCCCGCAGCCCGGCGACGAGCAGCGCGGCCAGCAGGCCGAGGCCGGCGCACACCGCGAACACGCTTCCCGCCCCGGCCAGCGAGATCAGCACCCCGGCCAGCAGGCCGGCCACCGCAACCCCGGCGGCGTCCAGCCAGCCCGTCACCACGTTGGCCGCGGTCAGCTGGTCGGGGGTGGCGGACACCGACGGGATCAGCGCCGACTGCGCCGGGCGGGTAGCGGTCACCACGGTGGCTGCGACCACCGCGGCGGCATAGGCGGCCAGCGGCGCGGCGGCGCCGATCGCGGCGGCGGTCCCGGCCATCGCCACAGCCTGGGCAAGGTATCCCCCGGCGAGCAGGATCACCGGGGAACGCCGGTCGGCGGCTGAGGCCATCACCGGGGCCGCGACCGCGGCCGGTACCAGCTGGGCCACCGCGATCAGCCCGGCGGTGGTGGCGCCGCCGCGGCCATAGGCGTACACCAGCATCGCGATCCACACCGCGTTCTCGGTCAGGGTGAACAGCAGGTAGGCCGCCAGCACACGCAGCAGCGCCCGGTTGCCCGCCAGCGCGGTGAACGCGCGCAGCCGGCGGCCATCGCTCACCGCTGGCGTCCGCTCACCGCTGGCGTCCGCTGACGGCGGCTGTCATGCGCATGAGCTGATCTTCGCTGGTCTGACACAGCTCTGGAAGGGTGCTGCCCGGCCGGCCGCTGACGTGTCACCATCCCCATGCTGGAGCGGTCTGCCCGTCATGGACCCCCCCGTAATCGGGAGCTCACCGCTCAGGGTGGTGCCGTACCGGCTGGCCGCAGGGCCCAGATCGCGGCGATGAGTTTCACGCTCGTCGCCGGCGTGATGTCGCGTACAGGAAGCCGGCGATGCCCAGCAGGAGGATCCCGTCCAGGGCGTGCAGGCCGCCGTAGAGCGCGGCGTTGTCCGCCAGCCCGACCAGCAGGCTCTGCAGCAGGGCCGTCTGCACGATCAGCACCGCCGACAGGACCACCGGCGCCGCGCCGACCCGGGCGATCAAGGCGAGGATGAAGATGACGATGGCGACCCCGGGCCAGAGTGAAGCCGAGCGTCCGGTGTGCGTCGAACGCGCTGGTCCCGCCGGCGGTGTCGTGGTCGCCGAAGCTGAACACGCCCAGGCCGGCGAGGAAGATCTGAGCGCATCCGGCTAGCAGGAAGGCGAGCAGCAGCCAGTGGTAGCCGGTGTGGGCATGGCGCCGCAGCCCGCTTCGTTCGGTCGTTGTGGACGGGTCATCGGTGCGGACGGATCCGGTCATGCTGGCGACGCTAGGCTGCGGCACCCAGCGGCCGAATCATGTGCGCCATAGCGCTGGGTGCGGTAAACCTCCGGTCCGCGGTGCGGCTTGCTTCGTGGCGGTGGCCTGCGGCCCGGAGGTTACTGCCGGCTGGGCGGTTCGGCGGCGCGGATGAGCGCGGGGGTCAGGGCGGCCATGGCCTGGCCGACCGGCTCCAGGCCCGGCCTGGCGGTGATGATCCGGACGATGGCCTCGTCCAGCCCGGCGCTGAGCCGGGCGAACGCGGCCGGCGCGGGGCCCGCGGGGCCGTAGTAGCCGACTGCCTGCAGCATCTCGTCTGGGGCCGCGTCCACCAGCTCGGGCATCTTCGCGCCCTGATCCCGCCGCTGCTCGAGCTCGGTGAGCTCCGCCTCGAACCCCATCTGGGCGAACAGGCCCCGGTAGCCCGCGCCCGGCGGTATGCCGGGCCGGCCCATGGCGTAGCCGAGCACCTGCGCGCCGAACGCCCGCCGGGCCGCCGCCACGTCGTCGTCGATGCAGACCCGGATGTACATGGTCATCGGGACCGTGCCCGGGTCGCGGCCAGCCCGGGCGGCGCCCGCGTCGATCCGCTCCCGGCTGAAGGCGATGCGCTCGGGCGTGGCCCAGTTGAGCAGGACCCCGTCGGCGACCTCCCCGGCGAGCCTGAGCATCTGCGGGCCGAGCGCGGCCAGGTACACCGGCGCCGGCGGCAGGCCCGACAGCCCGAGCGAGGCGGACTGCGGCCAGCCGGGCGTGCCCGAGCCAACGCCCGCCCGGGCGATGATCGGCCCGGCCACGACCTGCTGCCCGGCCAGCAGCCCGCGGATCGCGCTGACGTACTCGCGCATGATCGCGATCGGCCGGTCGGGCAGCCCGACCGACGCCCAGAACTTCGGTCCGTACCCGCCGGTGCCGACGCCGAGCACGAACCGCCCGTCCGACAGCTGCGACAGCGTCGCCGCCTGGGCCGCGAGGCCGAGCGCGGTCCACATCCGCGCCGCCGGGACGACCGAGATCCCGGTCCGCAGCGAGGTGTCCTGCGCCCACGCCGAGCACACGTGGAACGAATCGGGCACCCCGCCGGCCGGGGTCCACAGGCTCTCGAACCCCAGCCGCGCCGCCTCCCGCGCGACCTCCCGGAGCTGCCCGAATGGAAGGCCGAGCCTGGCATCGAGCCCCACGCCAATCATCATGCTCGGCAGTATGCCGGACACCCCGGCCGTCGCGAAGCTCACCCGCCGGTGAACTCCGCGATTGCCGATTCGTAGGCGTCGAACGCGCGCTCGACCGGCCCGCGACCGGCCGACGGCAGCCAGTGCACCACCCGGTCGAACCCCTCGGCCGCGTACGACTCGAACACCGCCGGATCGGCCGGGACCCCCATGACCTGCAGCGAGATGTGCCGATCGGCCCGCAGCCGCAGCTCCGCCGACCGCTTGATGAGGTCAGAAGGTCCGTGGTTGGGCATCCACGCATCCCCGAACGCCAGCACCCGGTCGAACACCGTCGGCCCCTCGCCGCCGACGATGACCGGCGGGTGCGGCCGCTGGGCGGGCTTGGGCCACGACCAGATCCGGTCGAAGTTCACGTGGTCGCCCGCATACGACGCCTCGTCGGTCGTCCAGATCGCCTTGATCGCCTCGACCCGCTCGCGCATCACCGCCATCCGGGTGCGCGGGTCGGTTCCGTGGTTGGCCATCTCCTCGCGGTTCCAGC
>JBAPYC010001185.1:0-4186 GCA_049284535.1 Streptosporangiaceae bacterium | reverse complement strand
GCTGTAACCCATCGCGACCCGGTAGCTGACCGCCCGGTCGGTGAACAGGCTGGCCCAGCACCGGCGCACGGCGTCCACGACGTCATCCTCGCCGCGGACCCACAGGTAGCTGTCGTGCTCGCCGGCGAAGGACGCATCGGGTGAGTCCTCGCAGGTCGCCGAGGACCGTACCGCGACCGCGACCCGGTTGCGGCCGGATCGCCGCGACAGCGCCCGGTAGGCGGCGCGGATCTGGTCCTCCAGGCCGGGTGGCAGCGGCCAGCCCACGATCAGCTCGCGCGCGGCCCGGGCGCGCCGGGACACGTCGGCGGTGTCACCGGGGTCGAGCCCGTCAAGTTCCGCCTCGATGGCCCCGGCCGCGCCGGAGGCGGCCCGGGCGGCCCGGAATGCGTGGGTGGTGACGGCGAATCCCGGCGGCACCGGCAGCCCGGCGGTGACCATCTCGCCCAGGCTGGCACTCTTGCCGCCCAGGCAGGCCTTTTCCGCGCCGCCGAACTCGTCGAACCAGAGCAGCCAGGGCCGCGCCGCGGCCGGGTCGGGCGGGGTTGCGGTCATGCCACGGTGTCCTCTCGCGGAGGGCTGAACCGGTCATCACCGGCGCCCTGCAGGTCGGCTGGCTCGGGGACGCGCATCTCCTGGACCCGGTTGCGGTAGGCGATCAGCGCGGTCACGCCGCCCTCGATGAGGCGGACCCGGACGAACTCGGCGTTGAACGGCTCCCCCGGGTCGTAGCCCATGGCCCAGGTGGCGAAGGCGCGGATCGGCCCGGAGTGGGTGGCGACCACCACGGACTGCCCCGGGGTGTCGCGCTGGATGCGCTGGAGGCCGGCCCAGAACCGGCGCACGCAGGAGATCGGCGGCTCGAAGTACATCATGGGCAGGGACAGCCAGTTGGTGATCGGGTCGCCACCGCCCTGCTGGACGCCCCAGAACCGGTCGATCTCCACCAGCCAGCCCGGCCGCTCTCCCAGCCCGATCCGCTCGTACTTCTCCATCTCCCGGTGGTAGAGGCGGAAGGCCGCGGTGACGTCGCGCGGCCCGTACGGGGTGGCCACCGCGAAGTTGCCGAACTCCGCCATGGCGGTGATCGGTGAGACCTCGGCGTCCCGGCCGAACAGGCGCAGGTTGTCGGCCAGCCCGCGGGCCAGGTGCTCGGCGGTCTGCCGGGCCCGGTTGGTGGGCGCGCAGGCCACGATCACGCGGTGGCCGGTCTGCACCCGGCGGGCGATCTCCTGGCCGCGGCGGTGCGCCTGCCAGGAGCCGAGCGGGGTGAGGCCCGATTCCGACGAGTAGCCCTGGGTCTCGCCGTGCCGGACGAAGTAGACGTCGGTGACCACCTTGACCTGCTGGTCGCGGCGTTCCGGCACGATCTCCTTGGTCCGGGTCACGTCGGCCCAGGCCCGGGTGACGCCCAGGTCCTCGCCGTCCCACCGGGGCACGTCGTCCGGCGCCGGCTCCGCCGTCTCGCGCTCGCGGAACCGGCGCAGGTAGAAGGGCACGTCGTCGACGGGCGGGTCGCCGGCCGGGGCGGAGCGGCGGGACTGGTACCGGGTCAGGTAGGCGGGCGCGTCCGGCCGTTCGGTCCGCGGCAGGGCGGCCCGCGGGCCGGAGCCGTTCGCCGTGGCGGGCGGCCGGTCCTGGTCGCTCACGTATGCACCGTCAGGAACTTCTGGTTGACCACGCCGTCGTAGTAGAACAGCGCCCGCCCCATCTCGGCCTCGGTCCAGGTGATCGGGTCGGCGTCCGGGTCGACCCAGTACCCGCCGGTGAACATCTCGTTGCGGTTGCCGCAGGGATCGAAGAAGTACAGGCACTGGCCCCGGGTCACCCCGTGCCGGGTCGGGTTGGTCTCGATGTGCACGCCGTGGTAGGCGCAGGCGTCGGCCGCGCTGCGCAGGTCGTTCCAGTCATCCACCCAGAACGCGAAGTGATGCAGGCCCTGGTTCGAGCCGGTGATCACCGCGATGTCGTGGGAGGTGTGGGAGACCTCGAGCCAGGTGGCGATCTGGAAGCCGTCATCGCCCATGACCTGCTCGGTGAGGCGGAAGTCCAGCTGCTCCTGCAGGAACGAGGTGACGGTATCCACCTCCTCGGCGGTCAGGAACAGGTGGTCGATCCGGGGCGGGGCCATCCCGGTGAGGTTCATCGGGCGGGGCGGCGGGTTGGTGCGCGGCAGCATGTTGCCGACCTGCTCCATGCCGTAGACCAGCTCCATCCGGTGCCCGCTGGGCAGGTCGAAGCGGATGGCCTGGCCGTGCCCGGGCCCCCACTCCCCCTTCTCCAGCCGCTGCACCGGCACCCCGGCAGCCTCCAGGCGCCCGGCGTAGTGGTCCAGGTCGGCACGGTCGGTGACCTTGAAACCGAACGAGTTCAGCCCGTGCGTGGGTGCGTAGGTCAGCACCACCGAGTGGTGCTGATGCTCATCCCAGCACTTCATGAACACCCGCTCGCTCTCGCGGGCGGTCTCGATCAGGCCGACGACCTCGCTGTAGTAGGCGGTGGCCAGCTCCAGGTCGGGGACCCGGATCTCGACGTGGGACAGCCGCAGGATTCCCATCAGGTGTGCACCTTCATGAATCGGTCGTTGAGCTCGCCCTCGTAGTAGAAGATCGCCCGGCCGGCGTTGTCCTCGGTCCAGGTGATCGTGGGGAAGTCGGGGTCGGGCCGGTACCCGCCAGTGAACACCTCGTTGCGGGTGCCGAGCGGGTCGAAGAAGTAGATCGTCGAGCCGCGGGTGATGCCGTGCCGGGTCGGGCCCACGTCTACCGAGATGCCGTTGTAGGCCAGGATGTCGGCCGCGTCCCGGACGTGGTCCCAGTCGTCCAGCCAGTAGGCGAAGTGGTGCAGGCCGCCATTGGGGCCCGATACCACGGCGAGGTCATGCGGGGAGTGCGACCGTTCCATCCAGGTGCCGACCTGATGGCCGTGGCCGTCCAGCAGCTGCTCGGTGACCCGGAACCCCAGCACATCGGTGTAGAACTGAGTCGATTCCCCCACCTCCTCCGCGGTGACCAGCACGTGATCCATCCGCGGCGGCGCGATGCCCGGCGGCGCGGACCCCTCCGCGTTCTGCGGGCCACCGGGCCGGAACAGGAACGGCTGCGGGTTGACCCGGGGCAGCGAGCTGCCGAGCTTGCGCACGTCGTGGACCAGTTCCATGGTGTGGCCGCTGGGTGTCTCGAACCTGATCGACTCGCCCTGCCCGACGCTGACGCCGCAGCTCAGCCGCTGCACCGGGAAGCCGTACCGGGACACCGCGTTCTCCAGCCGGGACAGGTCATCGGAATGCTCGACCTTGAAGCTCATCAGGTCGAATCCGACGCGGGGGGCGTAGGTCAGCCGCAGCGAGTGGTGGTCGGCCTCGTCCCAGCACTTGAGGTACGCCGAGTCGGCCGTCCGCTCGACCAGCACCATGCCGATGACCTCGGTGTAGTAGGCCGTGGCCAGGTCCAGGTCGGTCACCGTCACGTCGACGTGGGCGAGCCGCAGGATGCCCATCCGTTCCCCTTCCGGGCTGTGTGCTGTGTCACAAGAACTTAAATCTGGTGTCCCGCATACAGGACCCACGTACCTCTATGCGGGACAGTTGTTCTAGATTCCTCGCATGACCGCAGATCAGCCCGCCGGCCGTCCCGAGGCCATGCGCGAAGCGCTGCGCGGCTATGTGGCCGGGCTGCACCACGCCTACCTGGGCGCCGCCGCCCTGCTGCCGCCGGGCGAGCGGGCCGCGCTGCCGCTGCTGCGGGCGGGCCACTTCACCGTGGTGGTCGCCGCGGCCCGCCACCTGCACCTGCTGGCCACCACCGATCCGCTGCCCCGCCCGCAGGGCCAGGAGGTGGAGGAACACGACACCGACGGCGACCTGGCCTGGACGGTCCGGTTCTACGATCCGGTGGTGCTGCCGCCGCTGGCCCTGGTCGAAGAGGACGGCGCGCCGGCCCCAGGCGACGTCCGGCGCGTCCTGGGCATCACCGATGTGATCTACCACCTGTCCGTGGCCCCGGGCGGCGGGCTGGCACCGCATCACGCCCAGCATGCCGGGACCGGGCTGGGCAACCAGCATGCCGCGGCGGTCAGGGACGCGGACACGCTGCGGGCGGCGTGCCGCGGCCGGGAGACGCTGGTCGACGAGCTCGCGGCCGCGGAACGGCTCGGGCTCCACCATGCGCTGCGGCTGCTGGCCGGG
>JBAPYC010001184.1:0-12306 GCA_049284535.1 Streptosporangiaceae bacterium | reverse complement strand
TGGATGCCTCTTTGAACGGCCGATCTTCCAACACCGCAGAAAGAAGATTATTTAAAAGTCCTCAGTTTGATAGCGGCTCCCGTATCATGCGCAATCGTCATCCAATAGACTCTCTACGCTTCGGCGCGCCTGCCGGGACAACGGCTTCTCCATCCGATAGAAGGGATGTGCTACCAAACCTTTCGCGAACGGAGAAGCCGTTGCGTTATGATCGTATGTCAGGGCTTGACTCAGAGCAACTCGACGAACTGGTATGGCGCATCGAAGATCAGCTTGAAGAGCCGTGGCATAAAGGAATCGGGCGTCCGAAGGACCTCACTCTGCGAGAAGCCGTCGTTGTGGCATGCGGCTATATGCGACAGAACATAACGCAGGAAGTCTGGGCGGAAATATTCGATACGTCGCAGCCGGTGATCTCTGGAATAATCGCGAAGTTCACGCCGCTTATCGAGGCGTCCACCGAAGAGGACCGGCCGACCGCCGACGAGGCAAAGGAAGCTGCGGCCCGCGAGCAGACGGTGCTGATAGACGGCTTCCTGGCGCCCACCTGGTCCTGGCGCGATACACCAGAACTATGGTCGGGAAAACATAAGACGACAGGCTTTAACGGCCAAGCCATCGCGAACCTCCGAGGTGATCTCCTCTTCGTGTCTGAGCCGATAACCGGGCATAATCATGATATGACGGCCCTCGCCGAGACGGAGACCGCAGATATCATTGAGGCCGCCTACAGCGGGATCGGCGACAAGGGCTATCAGGGCTCGGACTTCATTACCCCGTTTAAGAAGCCGCAAGGCGGTGAGTTGCTTGATTGGCAGAAGGAATTCAACGTCCAGGAAGGTTATCAGGAACTCTCCAGCGCAAGCTTTCGCGGACCCCCATCCAATCGTTAGTAAAGTTCTAATTTCGGCACGGCGCGCCTAAAAAGCAACGGCTCCCCGCATCGGTAGAAAGAAGGTGCGAACCAAATCCCTTTACCGATGGAGGAGCCGTTGCGTTACCATCGTACCTTCGGGCTGGATGCCGAACAACTGGATGACCTTGAGGCGCGTATCGAAGATAGCTTGCCCGGCCCCTGGGATAAGGGAACCGGACGGCCGAAGAGTCTCTCGTTGCGGGAAGCGATCATGGTAACGCTGCTCTACAAGCGGCAGAATATGATCGAAGAAGTTATTGCCGATCTTTTCGAGGTTTCACAGGGCACCGTCTCGGAGATCATCACAGAATTCACCCCGCTGATCGCGCAGGCTACCGAGGAGTTCCGGCCGGGCGCGGAGGAAGCGAAGCAGATGACCCGGGGACGGCTGGCGCTGGTAGACGGCACGTTGTGGCCATGCTGGTCGTGGGAGCGCGCCCCCGAGATGTGGGCCGGGAAATATAAGACTACCGGCCATGGCAGCCTGATTATCAGCGACGAATTGGGGAACATTATCTTTGTCTCGGACCCGGCTCCGGGATGTGATCATGACATGAAGAAACGGGAAGGCGAGGTGGAGGAGATTCTCACCCTTGCCGGAGCGGTTGTCGCAGATAAGGGGTTTCAAGGGTCTGGATATGTCACGCCGGCTAAGAAGCCACAGGACCGTGAACTCTACATGCGTGAACACGAATACAATAATCAGGTCAGTTCTATCCGCGCTCCCATCGAGCGCGCGGTTGCGCATCTTAAGACCTGGAAGGTCCTTTTCACCGATTATCGACGGCCGCTCGACACGTTTCTTGATTCCTTCCGCGCAGCCATCGGCCTATATTTCTTTGAGTTGAGTTTTCAATAATCCTCCAGGTAAACAAGCTGCGCGCCCCGGTCGAGCGCGCGATTGCTCATCTCAAATCCTGGCGTATTCTTCATACCGATTACCGGCGGCCGCTCCGCACATACGTCATGTCCTATCGGGCGGCTGTAGGACTGTACTTCTTTAAACTGAATTTTGAATAAGCTTCAAAGAACGATCATGACTGGAAAGCGGCTCCCAAAATGAAAAAGGGGTGCGGCTCTTCCCGCCGGCAAAGGGCTGCTCGCGGGTGCGGCCCGGCCGGATCCCGGTTTTGCTGACGACATGGAAGCCGTGCTCGCCGATGCCGGGCCGCCACCGGAGGACCCGTGGGCACGCTCCTAGACACCACTGTCGTCATCGACCTTGAACGCGCCGTCCGGCGCCTGCCACCGGCCGGCGGCAGGCGCCGAGATGAGCGGGCGCCTAAAGGAGCAGCTGGGGCTGACGAGGCGGTCCTGGCCGCCTTTCCCTCAGCCCAAAGGCCATGGACGCGCTCTGACCCGGGCCTTTCGAGCGGCCGGCCCGGCGGGCCAGGCCGCGGACGCAGATGCCGTGATCAGCGGGGCTTGTCCTGTTTGGGGATCCAGTGGTCGCCGCGTTTCTCGAACGTTCGCTTGAATTCGGCGTAGGCGGCGCGAGACGCCTGGTCGCCTTCCCCGTATGTCTGCACGGCACTGGTCAGGGCCCTGGTGAACGTCTCCTGTGCCTCCTTCGGTGAGCGCTTCAGGGTGCCCGGCAGTTCACCGTCTGGCGACGGCGTATACCGGCTGGTCCTCGGCACGGGCGTCTCCTTCCGTTCGCTGGCGGCTGTGGCCTTTCGTGGTGGTGGGCGGCTGTGTCAGGGTCCCGGGCAGGGTGGTGAAGCTGGGGATCATGCGGTCGACCACGAGCGTGCCGCGGCCGCTGGCGGCTGCTGTGAGCAGGGCCGAGCGCAGTCCTTCGGCGCTGGTGATGTCGGCGGGCGCAGCCACTACGGGCATGCCCCCGGTCACCGGAGGCACCTGGTTTCAGGACGGGCTGCATCTCTTCGCCCGGGAAATATTCTCTGCTCCGCTCTCGCCGCAGGCGGCGATGTGCCCGGCTCATCCGGCGTGCCAGCCAGGGTTAGGGCGTTGCCCTCGTCCCGGGGCCGGGCCGCCTGGTCCGGGTGGCCGGTGCTGAACCGGCCGGCTGCGCCGGCGGCCAGGTCCGGTGCTGGATCTCCGGCCAGCAGATTAACCAGCTTGTCCAGGTGCGGCAGGAGGTTATGCAGGGTGACCTGGGCGGGAGCGGGCTGCTGCCCGTCACCGCCACCCAGGATGATGCGCAGGCCCGCCACGTCGCAGAACCTCACCTGGGCCATGTCGATGTGGACCTGGCCAGTGCCGTCGCGGCTGTCGCCAGGGCCGCGATGAGCGCAGTATGGGTGGCCGGGTCGATATCCCCCGCCAGCACCAGCCGCGGCGGCCCGGCATCCCAGGTGATCCGCAGGCAGCCGTCATCAGGCCCGCGCTGGCTCCTCGGC
This sequence comes from Streptosporangiaceae bacterium, assembly GCA_049284535.1. GTDB lineage: Bacteria > Actinomycetota > Actinomycetes > Streptosporangiales > Streptosporangiaceae > Palsa-504. The sequence goes on along the minus strand of JBAPYC010001184.1, from coordinate 9,027 downwards.
TGGGCACCCGCCACAACCGTGATGTCACTGCCGTCATGAGGGAAGGAGACGTCACTCATGCGCACACTGAACCCATCCGGCACGACGAAGGGCAGGCCGCGCATCAGGACCTGAGGCAAGACACATGTGCCGCTCTTCGATTATCACCCGGGCTGGCGCGGCCCCCAACCCGGCCTCCGCCATCCGGCCGCGCTGTGGTGCCTGAGGCGTGCCATGCCCGGGCGGGAGTAGGCTAGGGTCCTGCCTTCGAGGTATGCCGTGTCCGCCGGTCAGGCGGGCCGTCCCGGAGCGTGGGTAACCACGAGGACCTGCTGGCGCAGGCTCCCGGGACGGGCCACGGGACATGGCCGGGGAACCTTCTGATTTCCGGACGAGCATCACCGAGCTGCAAGCCGTGCTGCTGGCCACCGACAGCATCGACGGGTTCCTGCAGGAAGTGGCGACCCTGGCCGCCCGCGAGCTGGGCCAGGGCCTGTCCTGCGGGATCACCCTGCAACCCAACGGCAGGCCGCTCACCGTGGCCAGCTCCGACACCAACGCCGCCCAGATCGACGAGCTGCAATACGGGCTGGATGACGGGCCCTGCCTGACCGCGCTGCGCACCGGCACCCAGGTCCGCATCGATGACCTGGCCGCCGACCCCCGGTGGCGTGACTACGCCGTCCGGGCGCTGGCCCACGGCGTCCGGTCCTCGCTGTCGACGCCGCTGACCGTCCCCGACGGCCCGGTCGGCGCGCTCAACCTGTACTCCGACCGGCCGCGCTTCTTCGGCCCGGCCCAGACCCAGCTGGCCGAGCGCTTCGCCCAGGACGCCACCATCGCGGTCGGGATCGCCGCCCGGCTGGCCGCCCAGTCCGTGCTGACCGGCCAGCTGCGCGCCTCGCTGGCCTCCCGCGCCGTCATCGACCAGGCCATCGGCGTGATCATGGCCCAGCAGCGGTGCACCGCCACCGACGCCTTCGCCATCCTCCGCGCCGCCTCCCAGCACCGCAACATCAAGCTCCGCCAGGTCGCCGAGCAGATCATCACCGGCATCACCGGCCGCCCCCCACAACCACCACCCTTCAACCCCTGACCCGCGATGATCACCAGGCCAGCAACAGGGCACCGGCCACAGCAGCCCGCAGGGGCGGGATGCTCCTCCCTAGCCCGCCGGCCTCATGAGGTTTTCGGCCGGACCCGTTTGGGCTGCGGCGCGCGGGTACAGATCTGCCGTGCGTGTGCTGCTGACTGGGTGGTTCAGCTTCCGCCAGGGCGAGGTGACCGCCGGTGATGTACTGGCCCTGGAGACGGTCAGCGCGGCGCTCGAGACCGCCGGCCTGGGCTATGACACCGCGTGGAGCGAGGTCTTCCGCCCCGGCGCGCTGCGGCTGGACGAGGCACGCCCGGAGCGTTACAGCCATCTGATCTTCGTCTGCGGGCCCGTGCATGGCGAGCAGATCGCCGCCCTGCACCGCAGGTTCGCCCGCAGCCGGCGGGTCGCCGTCGGTGTCACGGTCATCGACCCGGCCGATCCCGCGGTCACCGGATTCGACCTCCTGCTGGCCCGCGACGGCGACCGCTTCCCGCCAGTGCGCGACCTGGCCGCGGTGACGGCCGCGCCGCCGCCCCGCCCGGGCATACCAGTCGTCGGTGTCATCCTGACCGGCGGCCAGGGCGAGTACGGCGAGCGCCGCCGGCACGACGTGGCGACTGAGCGCATCACCGGCTGGCTGGGCTCGAAGGCATGTGCTCCGGTGCCGCTCGATACCCGGCTGGATACCCGGGACTGGCGGCTGTGTTCCACCTCGGCCGCCTTCATGTCCGTGCTCACGCGACTCGACTTTGTCGTGACCACCAGGTTGCACGGCCTGGCACTGGCCCTGTCCTGCGGGGTGCCGGCCCTCGCCGTCGACCCCGTGGCCGGCGGCGGCAAGGTCACCGCACAGGCGGACGCCTGGCACTGGCCCGGCCTGGTACCCGTCGAGCAGACCGCGGATCTGGGGCGGCTTGACGGGCTGTGGGATTGGTGCTTGTCTGCGGCTGGCCGCCAGGCGGCCCGGGATGCTTCGGCACAGCCCGGTGACGACGTGCACGCCGTGCTGGCCGCTCTGCTCGCCTTCCTGGACGAGGGCCGTACCGTCAGCTGAGCCCGTCGGACCGCTGACCTCAGCCCGCACGTTCGAAGCCACGCTGGCGGGGAAGAGCGCGGTCCATGAAACCGTCGCAGAGGCGTGAACTTGTCCACGTAGGGGCACCGGACGCGCCGTATGGCGCGCGGGCGCTGGCGCGCTGTTACGACATTGACGACCTGGCCCGGCTCGCGCGCAAGCGGCTGCCGGCCGCCGTGGCCGGCTACCTCGACGGCGGCAGCGAGGGCGAGTGGACGATGCGGCGCAACCGGGCAGCGTTCGGCGACCCGGATCCTGGAGCAAATACATCCGATTGTTACCGGTCCCAGGAACGAGCCGACCCAGCGCGAGCGGCTCATCCGCCGCGCCCGGACTTGCCGCATCCCCCTACCCCTGGGCCGAGATGCCAGGCGCGCAGCAAACCGGCCGGTGCTGGGAATGAAGGGCCTGGCGTACGTCCTCTGTCGACGCGCTTCTTTCCCATGGCACGGCATTTTCCATGGCACGGCATTTCCCCATGTCACGGCATTCTGCTCAACTGGCTGTCCGAGATAGGCGCGACCGTGGCGCGGCAGCCCGGGAATGACGGTCATCTGTGAGAGCATGAATTCCCGTCAAGCACGCGGAGGAGGGTCGGCGTGACGGACAGGCGGACCGGACGATCGGGCGAGTGGGACGCGTTGGAGCTGTACGCGCCGCTGCTCGCCAGCCTGGGAGGCGGCGTCGGTGCTGGCAGCGTCGGGGCGCTTGTGGACGAGCAGGTGTCGCTCCTCGTGGACGAAGCCGTCAAGGTATGGAGCAGGCCGGGATTCGACACGTTCCTCTCAGTTCCCGTACTGCACTTCACCCCGTTCGACTACCAGTTGCAGGCGGCGCGAAGCGCGCTGCGCCGGATGCGTGGGCGAGCGATACTCGCCGACGAGGTGGGACTGGGCAAGACCATCGAGGCCGGGCTGATTCTCGCTGAGCTGCGGCTGCGCGGGCTGGCCGACCGGACGCTGGTCATCACCCCGGCTGGGCTCGTGGCGCAGTGGCAGGAGGAACTCGAGCGCAAGTTCGGCGTGCCCACGACGATCCCTGGCCAGGACGTGGATCGCGGCGTACTGGTCGCCTCGCTGGCGGCCGCCCGTCGCGACCCGTTGAAATCGCAGCTGACAGCGGACCCCTGGGACCTGATCATCGTCGACGAGGCGCACCGGGTCCGGGCGCCGCGCAGCGCTTCCGGACAGCTGATCCGCCAGCTCAGGTCGCGCTACCTGCTGTTGCTGACCGCCACACCGGTAGAGAACCGGCTACAGGACCTGTACGAGATGGTGAGCCTGGTCGCGCCCGGATTGCTGGGGACCGCGGCCCAGTTCCGCGCCGCCCACGGCACCGCGCCGCTCACCACGCCCGGCAAGGAACCACGGAACACCGCCGCGCTGCGCAAGCAGACCGCCGAGGTGATGATCAGGCACCGGCGCAGCGAGGTGAGCGTGCTCCTCCCGCAGCGTCTGGCCGAGACGGTCCGCGTAGAACCGTCCGGCGCCGAACGGCAATGGTACGCCGACCTGACAGCACGAGTCCGCGCCGAGGGCAGGACGACCACGTCGGCGCAACGGCTGGCCCTGCGCAGCGTGGCGAAGCTGGCCGGGTCGAGCCCCGTCGCGGCGGCGCCCACCCTGGCCAAGATCGGCTGGGACGACCTGGCCCGGCGCGGCTCCCTGCTCACCGCCCCGGCGAAGGTCGCGGTGCTGCTCGACCGGCTCGGCCGGTTCACCCAGGCGGGGCAGAAGGTCCTGGTGTTCACCGCGTTCCGGCAGACCCTGGAACTGCTGACCGATCAGGTCCCGGGCGCTGCGGTCTACCACGGCAGCCTGCCGCGCGCGGAGAAGGAGCGGGTGATTGCCACTTTCCGCGGCGATGCCCAGGTACTGCTGTCCACCGAGTCCGCCGGGGAGGGGCGCAATCTTCAGTTCTGCCACGTGATGGTGAACATGGACCTGCCGTGGAACCCGATGCAGATCGAGCAGCGGCTCGGCCGTCTGCACCGAGTCGGTCAGGAGCACGACGTGCTGCTGACCAACCTGGTCGCCAGCGGCACCATCGAGGAGCAGGTCCTGCACGTGCTCGAGGCGAAGATCAACCTGTTCGAGCTGGTAGTGGGCGAGCTCGACATGATCCTCGGCCGGGTGGACGACGAGTTCGACTTCGAGACCACGGTGTTCGACGCGTTCGTCGCCTCGGAAGACGACGCGGAGTTCGGCGAGCGGATGGCGGTCATCGGCGACGACCTGGCCCGAGCCAGGACCGATTACCTGGCCAGCCGCGCGTCGATCGACAACCTGGTCTCGGAAGAGGAGAACGGGTGATCGCCGACCCCGCGCTGGAGTTTTGGCTGCGGCACGTGGCCGCCGACGGTGGGCTCTGGGAGCCGGCCGGGGATTCCGCGTACGTGGTCCTCCCCCGCCAGCTTCGCGACGCGTACCGGCTGCCGGAAGAGCTCCGTGTCACCGCCGACCCCGACGTCGCGCGGGAAGAGGGTGCCACGCTGCTCACCGCCGGTCATCCCATCCTCGCTGAGGCCGCCGACCGGGTGCTGGCAGCCGGCGACGCCGGCTGCCTCGTCCTGGACCGGCCCGCCGCCGTCCCGCCGGGACGTGACGTGCTGCAGGCCGAGGTCCGTGAGGCCTTCCCGACCGACCATGGCCGGATCGACCTTTCCGGCGAGCCCGCCTTCGTGCTGCACCCCGTCATCCGGGTGGGCGCGCTGGTCACCTACGAACTGTCGGCCGAGGATCGCTTCCAGGAGGAGGCGGAGCGCTGGGTGGATGTCTCTTCCCGTCGCGAGCTACCCGCCACACTTGCCAGGTCACTGTCCAAGGCCCTTTGTACCGAACATACGGTGGTACCTCCCGCTGAAAACTTGCTTCCGGCGATCGGTCACGCCCACCGGCTGATGGACTCGGCCGCTGTTTCCCGGCGTGCCGTGCTCGCCGCCGAGGTGAGCGGCGGATTCGAGGCCGAACGCGGCCGGGCCGCGGCATATTACGCGGATACGATCGCCCGCATCGAGCGGCGCCTTGCGGTTGCTACGCCAGACCGGGCCGCCGTGTTGCAAGAGCGGCTGCGCGCTACCGGCGAGGAACAGGCGCGGCGGCTGGCCGAGATCGCGGAGAAGTACGAGGCCCGGCATGTCATCAGGCCGTACCGGCTGCATGTGCTACTGGTGCCCGCACTGCGGCTCGCGGCCGACGTGCTGCGCGGGTCGCGGCGGTACCCGATGAGTTTCGACTGGCTATTGTCGGCCGGGGTGTACGCGCCGATGCGCTGCCCGTCGTGTTCGGCCGAGGCCGCGCTGGTGGCCGGCAAGGAGAAGCTCGGCTGCGAGGCGTGCCTGTCCCCGAAGCCGCCGACCGCGGCAGCTGCTAAGCCGACCGCGGGGAAACCTGCGTCGGCCGTCGGGAAGCCCGCGCCCGTCAAGTCGCCCGCGCCCGCCAAGCCTGCCGTGGCGAAACCGCCCGCTGCACTCCCGGCAGCAGCGGGGAAACCCAGCCAGCGTCGGGCTGTCCCGCCCAAGGTGCGTGGGCCGCAGCAGAAGGCCAGACCCGCGCTGGCTGAACGCGTGTGGTCCGCGGTGGCGGGCGGCGACCGGCGCACGCTGGCCAGAGTCGTGCATCCTGATTCGCCCGCGGCGGCGCTCGCCCGCGTGTACGGCCCGGCCGCCTTCACCGGCATCATCGGCATGCCCGCCAGTGAGGCACCGGAACGGTTCACCGCGGCGGTTGACGCGCAGATAGTCCATGGCATGGTGCTCGGCTCATCCGGCGCCGAATACCGCTACTTCATCTCCTGCCAGGACGGGCAGGCGGCTGAGGTGCTGCCGTTTCCGGTGACCGCCGACGGCGCCTTCTGGAACTTCTACTGGTGGGGCCGACGCCCGGACGCCAGGTCGTCCGTCCCGGCGGTCGGGGGACTTGATCCGGTCGAGCGCGAACTGGCCGTCGCCGGGTGTGACTGGAACGGCCTGCCAGTCGCCGCCCGCGCCCTGGCGGCATGGGATCGTCTCGACGATGTCCGGGATCGGCTGCTCTCCGCGCATCCGTCGGCTGTCCTGGGCGCCTGCGTGATCCGCCTGGTCGCTTACCGGGCCGGAGCGAAGGCGACCTTCGCCAGCGTGGCAGACCATTTCCGGCTGCCGGAGGAGGATGTGCGCCGCGCCGACCGCGCCGTCCGGCCGCTGCTGGCCCTCGGCCCCGGCTGTCCCTGGTAGGCGCTGAGCCCAGTGTCGTGTGCCCAGTGTCGCGCGCTCAGGGTGGCTTGTCTGCGTCCGGCCAGGTGCTCACGGCAGCGCGGGCGAAAGCCGCTCCGTCTGTGTTCGGTGACCCCGCCCCGTAGTGCCGGGGATCTTCCGTGAGACCGCCGAGGCGCCGCAGCACGTTACGGGTGTCCCACGCCGCCCGGTCGGCGTCCAGGGTGCCCAGCGGCGTTCCGTCAGCCAGTGCCCAGCCGATGCCCGCCAGTGTCCGCGCGACGATCTCCGCTGGGCCGCCGGGCCACTGGGCTGCCACCGCGAGCAGCCAGATAAGCCCGGCCTGTGACTCGCAGCGATCGGCGGATCTGGGAGGCATGCGTTCGGCAAGATGCCACCACAGCGACACCGGATCGGTCCTCAGCCTCCGGCCGGCGGCCGTGAGCAGCAGCATCCCTCGGTGCTTGCGCAGCAGGCCCATCTTGGTGGCGGTTTCGCGCAAGTGCAGCACCGGCAGCGTCTGGCTCTCCCGGTTCCCCTTGCCTATCCAGTCTTCCAGCAGGCCCAGTTCCGTCGCGGCGGCCTCGACATGGGCTGGCGGAAGGTATCCGGCCCCGGTCAGCCGGATGCCTTCGTCTCCTACCCGGTCCAGGACCCAGGTATAGGGACGCACCATCCGGGCGGCCGTCACGGTATCGATGTCTGGCTTGCCCGCCAGCGCCGCGCCGATCAGCCAGCGCGGTTCCCGGCGCGCATAGCCGTCCCGCACCGCGCTGAGGAGTTCCTCCAGCGGGCCGGGCAGGTCGCCAGACGGGTCCGCCCGCTCGGGCCTCGCGCCGGGCGGGAAACGCTTGGCCAGTTCGGCATTGATGACGTCGATCCGGAATGGGTTCAGGCCGTTGCCATCGGCGTGGAACTCGATCCCGTACATCCGCTCGAACTCGATGACAGCGTCACTGTGGTCCGGATTGAGCGGATCGATGGCTGCGCTGATCAGCTCATAGCCGCCCAGGCCGCCGCAGTCCTCGGGCGGGCCGTCGCGCCTGCCGTCCAGGCAGGCCGCCGCGGGCGCGGTGTCGTCCCATGGCGCCACGGCCTCGAGCCTGATGACGTGTTCCCAGCTGTCGCCGAAGTCATAGAGGTAGCACAGCGCGTCGCCGGGATCCGCGAGCACTTCGTCAAGGCGTACCTCTTCCTCGGGCACGCCGGGCTCGCCCTGCTCCACCTGATACGGGCACAGGTAGTACTCAGTCTTGGGACCGTGATACCGCGAACCGGAGCCGAACTGGTGCAGGTGACTGTCGGTCCAGCCGAACGCGACCTGGAGGATCTCGTTAACCTCGTCGAGAAACAAGCCGGATACCAGCTCAAGTCGCCGCCACAATGGCGGCTTGGCTCCGGAGAGATCGACCCTGACCCGGTACCTGACCAGATCGGGCCGTCGCAGGCGCCGGGACTCAGATGCGGCGAGATCAGCCGGCTCGACCGCGGACGGCGGGGCACCCGAGATCTCGGCGGTAAGCCGCCGGATCAGATCCGCTGGAGACTCAGGGATATCGCCGGAATGGTGGCCGCTCGGCATGCCGCCAGGCTACCGGTCCTGGCTTCGTTCTACATTTGCTTACGCTTGTAGAACTGATGGCTGCCGCAGAACGAGCGCCACAAAGAGGAGAGAACCGATGAGCGTCCTACCGGACATGGGGTTGCCGAACACCATGAGCGAGGCCGAATATGAGGCGCTCCCGGCCGGTGTAGCTCAGCGGATCGAGGTGGTTCACGGTTACGTGATCGTCTGCGAGTCGCCAACACCCCAGCACCAGCAGGCGGCCCAGCGTCTGGCGAATACGTTCGAGACCGCCCGGCCGAAAGAGCCGTGTACTCGCGTGCAGATGGAGACCGACGTGGTGCTGTGGCATGTTCCGAAGTACGCGTTCCGGCGTCCCGATGTGGTGGTATACCGCTGTAAGGAAGACCGCAACGCGAAGCCGGAGGCATCGGACGTCCTGCTGATGGTCGAGGTGTCCTCTCCGTCGACCGAACGGGAAGATCTGGTGGACAAGATGGCGCAGTACGCAGCGGCCGGGATTCCTGCTTATGTGGTGGTCCGGATGTCCGCCGATGGCGACATCATCGACACGCGGGAGTTTCACCTGGACGCCGCCACGTGCCAGTACCGGATGGAATCGGTCATGGAGCACGGTGTGGTGCTGACCTATCCGTTCAAGATCGCCGTCCCATTCGAAGAGCTGACCGAATAGGCGACGCAGGTTCTCTGCGCGACAGTATCCGGGATGCGCGGTCGCACACCCCCACAGGGAACCGCGAATTCGCTGTCGGCTTATGCCCGCCTGATCGCCGTGACCACGCTTACCGAGATGGCCGGACGGCCTGGCGTCCTACGCGGCACTGGCCCGGTCGAGGTGGAACTCGTCCCTCAGGTCATGCGCGACGTGAGCCAGGTGGACACCGCCGTCACCGTGCTGGGCGCCCGGACGCCGCTGCCGATTGTGCTGTCCCCGGTCGAGGCGCCGCGGATGTTCCACCACGAGGGCGAGCTCGCGGTGGCCCGCGCCGCGCGGCACGCCGGGCTGCCCTACGGCATCTCCACGCTCGCTACCCAGCCGCTGGAAGCGGTGGCTGCGGCCGCCCAGGGCAGCCCGCTGTGGTTCCAGCTCTACCTGTGGG
>JBAPYC010001183.1:0-12602 GCA_049284535.1 Streptosporangiaceae bacterium | reverse complement strand
CCGCAGGGCTGCGCTGCCTGGTCAGCTACCGCGCCCTGGCCGGGCTCGCCGAGGACATCCGGGAGGGCCAGCCGCCGCAGGCCGAGATCCAGGCGATCTCGGCCATCCTCGACCAGCTGCAGCGGTGAGGAAACCAACCAGCCGCCCAGCGGCCGCTCCGAGGTTCCCTGGCCGGCCGGTCCCGTGGTTACCGGCCCGCCGTGATGCCGTGGGCTGTCGCGCGCGCCCGCTGGGCCGCCGCGCGGGAGATGGCGGCGGACAGGCCGGTGTGGCTGGCCGGGTCCAGGAGGCGGTCCAGGGCGGCCGCGTCGAGGTGGGTGGTGACCCGCGGATCGCGTTTGAGGGCTTCGGTGAACGTGGTGCCCTCGGCCCGGGCGGCGTCGTAAACGACCTCGTGAGCGGTTTGCCGGCCGATGGCCAGACCTAGCCCGAGCATGACCGCCTCGGAGCTGATCATGCCGCCGGTGAGGGCGAGGTTGGCACGCATCTTGGCCGGGTCCACTTCCAGCCCGGACACGATCACCTCCAGCCGGACGAGCAGGTCACCGGTCAGCTCGCAGGCGCGCTGCACAGCGTCATCGAGCATCGCGGAGTGCGCGCCGTCGTTTTCATGGTCTTGCAGCATTCCTTCCAGCGCCAATGGCACCAGCGCACGGAGCTGAGCGCCGATGGTGATGCAGTCATCGGACAGCTGCGGGTTGCGTTTGTGCGGCATCGTGGAACTGCCCACGGTTCCCGGCGGTGCCGGTTCGCTCGCCTCTGCCAGTTCGGTCTTCATCAGCTGGTAGACCTCCTGGGCGATACGTGTCCCGGTCGCGCCGAGCAGGCCGAGGATGCAGACGTACTCGGCGAAGCTGTCGGCGATCGCCCGGGACGGCACCGCCATCGGCACCAGGCCCAGGCGGGCCGCGACGGCATCCTGCACGACAGGACCAGCCTGGCCCAGTGAGGCGAAGGTGCCGGCCGCGCCGCCGGTCATGGCGGTGAACACCCGCCCTTCCGCCGACCTCAGCCGCGTGACGTGCCGGTCGAGTTCGTCGATCCACCCCGCCGGCTTGAACCCGAAGGTGATCGGGACGGCGTGCTGACCGTGCGTGCGGCCCGCGGCCAGCATGCCCGCGGTGCGGTCGGCCAGGTCCGCGCCGCCCGCCAGTACTCCGGCGAGCAGCCGCAGGATTCTCTGGTGGGCCTCACGCAGGACCAGGACGTCGCCGGTCTGCGTGATGTTCTGCGTCGTCGCTCCCCAGTGCACCCATCCGCCATGCTCGCCAGCAGCCGTGCTCAGCTCGGTGATCAGAGCCATCAGCGGATGACTGGTCTGGGCGATGCCACGCTCGATGCGCCCGATATCCATGGCCGCCAGGCTCGCGGCCGAGGCGATCACTGGCGCCGCCGCAGCTGGGATGACGCCGTATTCCGCCTCGGCCGCGGCCAGGGCGGCCTCCACATCCAGCCAGCACTGCCAGCGGTGCTGCTTGGCGAACAGGTCCCGGATGCCGGGATCCGGGACCCGGGCGTCGGTGAAACGCTCAGCCACCTGCGCGCGATCCGGTGCTAGGCCTGCTCGATGCGGACCATGTTGCCCGCGGGGTCGCGCACGGCGAAGTCGCGGACACCCCAGGGCTGGCTGGCGGGCTCCTGCAGCACCTCGACGCCGGGCACGGAAGCGATCTTGCCGAAGGTCGCCTCAAGATCGTCGCTGCGGAACTGGATCATGGTCAGCGCGCCTTTGGCGAGCAGGGCCGCGAGCGCATCTCCGTCCTCCTGGGAGCGGCCCGCGTGTGGCTGCGACAGCACGATCTGGACCTCCGGCTGGCTGTCGGTGACCAGGGTGATCCAGCGGAAGTCTCCCTGGGCGACCTCGTTGCGGACCGTCAGGCCGAGGATGTCGCGGTAGAAGCCGAGGGCGGCGTCAGTGTCGTCGACGGTGACGTGCACGCCGCTGAGTGAAGTGGTCATGGCACAGATGCTAGGCGGAGCTGCCCTCATCCCCGTGCACCCGGTCCCGGCGCGGCCGGGTCGCCACCATCGCCTGGCAGGGGGACATGCCGCGCAGCTCATCGTGGCTGCGGGCGCGGTACGCGGACGGTGTCTCGCCGACGAGCTCGGTGAACCGGGCGGAGAAGGAGCCCAGACTGGTGCAGCCGACGGCGAAGCAGACGTCCGTTACGCTCAGGTCGCCGCGGCGCAGCAGTGCCTTCGCCCGCTCGATGCGCCGGGTCATGAGGTAGGAGTACGGCGTCTCGGAGTACGCCTCGCGAAAGCGGCGGCTGAAGTGGCCCGGCGACATCAGCGCCGTGCGGGCGAGCGAGGCAACGTCGAGCGGCTCGGCGTACTCGCGATCCATCCGGTCGCGTGCCCGGCGCAGGCGGCGCAGCTCCTCGACGTCGGCACTCATGAGTAGATGCCCCAGAACACCCGGTGCCACCATTTGCGGGTCAGCAGTGCCTGCCAGCTGAACTGCCGCGGGGGCCTGGAGTTCCAGCCGTGCATGCACCGGCCGGAGTCACCGAGCAGGCAGCTACCCGGGCAGTCGCCCATGCAATGCCGGCAGTGCCGGACCTCGGGCATGTGCCGCTCCCCAGGAATCCTGACCTCGCCGCCGACGCTCAGCGGGAAACCTTCCCAACCAGCCTACGCGGCTTGGTGGTCATGGTGGATTAGGGTGATCCGCATGCGACCCGGGGTGGCTTGGATGAGGCGATTTCGCATAGTTGCCGGCTCTGGCACTCTGCTGCTTCTCGCGGCGCTGCTTCTCGCGGCCTGCTCGGCTGCCACGGCCCCGGCCAGTTCTCCCGCGCCGGCCAGCTCCTCCGCGGCGTCACCGGCCGGCGCACAGGCGGGTACGCACAGCGCTGCGGCCACTCCCTGGCCACGTCCCAGCCGAAGTCCGCCCCGGCCACGTCGGTGACCATCGCCGCGGCCGGCGACACGATGCTCGGAAACACCCCGGACCTGCCTCCTGACCCAGCGGCCTACTTCGACGCGGTCAAACCGGATCTCGACCGGCACACCCAGATCGTCTTCGCCAATCTGGAAGGCACGCTGACGACCGCGGCGGGCAGCAAGTGCGGTAAAGATGAGGGCACGACCTGTTTCGCGTTCCATGACCCGCCCGGATACGCCCGCTATCTCAGGGAGGCCGGGTTCACCGTCCTGAACGACGCCAATAATCACTCGTTCGACTTCGGGGCCGAGGGCCAGGCCCAGACCGTTCGGTCGATCCATTCGGCTGGCATGGCACAGACAGGACTGCCGGGTGAGATCACCCTGGTCACGGCGAAGGGGGTCAAGTTCGCCTTCCTGGCCTTCGCGCCGTACCAGTACACAGCCAGCCTCCTGGATCTGCCGGCGGCGCAGGCGCTGATCAAGCAGGCCACGCGGGAGGCGAACGTGGTCGTCGTGTACATGCACGCCGGCGCGGAAGGGTCAGACGCCGATCACGTGACCGGACGCGAAGAGGACTACCTGGGTGAGGACCGCGGCAATCCCGAGGCGTTCGCGCATATGGCCATCAACGCCGGCGCCAGCCTGGTGCTCGCGAGCGGCCCGCACGTGCTCCGCGGAATGCAGTTCTACAAGGGCCACCTGATCGCCTACAGCCTCGGCGACTTCGCCAATTACGGCGACTTTTCCCTCTCCGGTGTCCTCGACACGAGCGCGATACTCCACGTGACGCTGTCCTCGGCCGGCCGCTTTGAAAGCGCCCGCATCTACCCGGTCCTGCTCACCGGGCAAGGCATGCCTATGCCGGGCGGCGGGGCCGTCGGTTTCATCAGCCAGCTGAGCACGGAAGACTTCGGTGCGAGCGCCGCGCGTATCTCCTCGTCGGGTGTTATTACCCGGCCGTGATGTTCGGCTTTGGCCGTCATCGGGAGCGGCACGCCCCTTAGAGTCTGCGATAGCAATCGTAGAGGAAGCACCCCGGGCCTGGATAAGGGGGGCGAATGCCGGTACCGAGCCGCCGTGCGGTGCTGACGGTGATGACGGCCGGCGTCCTGGCCGGCTGCGGGCGATCAGCCGGCAGCGTGACCAGCGGTGACCGGGTCGCCTCCAGCGCGCCCGGCCAGCTGGGCGGGAGTGACGCACCGGCCCTCGCCCCGCCCGCCATCCAGGCCGGGGAGCCCGCGATGACGCGCGCGCAGATTGTGGCCCGGTACGGCCATCTCACGCCGCATACCTGGGGCTTCGGCGGTCCCGGTGTGATCCGGGCGCTGCCCACGCGGCGGCGGGTGATCGCGCTGACCTTCGACGCGTGCGGCGGGCCGGGCGGCAGCCGCTATGACCGGGACCTGATCGCGTTCCTGCGCCGGCGGGAGGTGCCCGCGACGCTCTTCCTCAACTCCCGGTGGATCAACGCCAACCCGGCGGCGTTCGGCCAGCTGGCCGGCGAGCCGCTGTTCGAGATCGGCAACCACGGCACCCGGCACCTCCCGCTGTCGGTGACCGGGCGATCCGCCTACGGCATCACCGGCACCCGCGACGCCGGCGAGGTCTACGACGAGGTCGCCGGGAACCAGGCCAAGCTCACCCGCCTCATGGGCGGGCCGCCGCAGTTCTTCCGGGCCGGCACCGCGTTCAGCGACGACGTCGCGGCGCGGATCGTCGCCGCGATGGGAGAGCGCCTGGTCACCTTCTCGGTCAACGGCGACGGCGGAGCCACCTTCACCCCCGATCAGGTCTTCGCCACGGTTTCCGCTGCGCCCGGCGGCTCCGTCGTGATCTGCCACATGAACCACCCCGAGGGCGGCACCGCCCGGGGTATCGCTACCGCCGTCCCCCGCCTGCTGGCCTCCGGGTACCGCTTCGTCCGCCTCTCCGACGAGCTCGGCTGAGCGGCTGCACTGCCCAGTAGCCCCCGACGGCGCAGACGGCGGCCGCGAGGACGATGAACGCGGCCGAGTAGGAGGCAGCGGTGGCGATGGCGCCGACCGCGAACGCGCCGATCCCGGTCCCGGCGTCGAAGCTCAGGTTCCAGGCGATGCTGACCGATGATCGTGCCGGTTCCCCGGCAGCGATGAACGCCTGGGTCAGGGTCAGGTTCTGCAGACCGCCGTAGGCGGCCCCGGTGAGGAGCAGGCCGCAGATGACCAGCACGCGGCTCTGGCTGGTGCGGATGCCGTCCGCGGTAAGCCCGATCGCAGCCAGGCCGATGGCACCGGTGAACAGCAGCGGGGCTATCGCCGGGGTAGGCCCGAGACGGTCGGCGATCCCGCCCGCGCACCAGCGGGCGGCCGCGGCAGCGCCGGTGAACGCGAGCAGTCCGCCGAACCCCAGGGCCGAGCCGGGCAGGATGTGCGGAGCGAACGTGAGAATCGCCCCGCCGGACGCAGTGATCACCACCAGGGCCGCGATCGGGCCGGCCAGCGCCTGCCAGAGCATAGCCCGCCGGCCGGCTCCGGCATCACTTCCGGAGCCGGCCTCCGGAGCGGGATCACGGTCCTGCATGGCCCGTGCGATCGGCCAGGCCAGCGGTATGGCCAGCGCAGGGAGTACGGCGAGCACGAAGACCAGCCCGAACCCGGCCTGCTCGGCGAGCCAGGGCGCGGCCGGGACCAGGATGAACTGAGGGGCGGCCAGCGCGAGCCCATAGGCGCCGATGGCCCGGCCCCGGCGGGCGGGCTCCACCAAGGCGGCGACGGCGGTCGCCCCGCACACGGTGACGATGCCGAAGCCCAGCCCGCGCAGAGCGGCCAGCGCTATGACCGGCCACAGGCGGTCGGTGGCCAGGTGTCCCAGGGCGGGTAGCCCGAGCAAGCCCGATCCCAGCATCAGCGTCCTGCGCCACCCGAGGCCCGCGAGGACACGGCGCATCGACAGCTGGGCCAGGACAGTGCAGGCCATCATGACCGCGGTGACCAGCCCGGCTCCCAGGTTGCCGCCGCCGCCGCGGATCACCCACAGCGGCACGACGGACACCAGCAGCGCGAAACCACAGAACCACAGCGCCGACGCACTCAGCAGCCAGGGCATGCCGGGCATCCGCCAGACCGGTCGGTTCACCGCCTCATTGTGTCCTTCTCGGCGGTAACCGCCTTCACCGCGGACGTCATCGAGGCGTTGACCGACGCGCTCGGCTGAGCCTGGAGCGTGCCGTCCGGGATAATGCCTGGCTGAGGAGCTGGCAGCGGACGGCGTTCTGGGTGAAGGGCTGGGTGCTGATGGGCGAGGACCCGGGCGAAGAGGCCGGGCAGGACCGTCCTACGACGGTGCTGGCGCAGATGCGGGCCCGGCGGCGGGACGAGACCCACCGGGTGTCGACGCCGCTGGAGCTGTTCTTCGACCTGTCGTTTGCGGCCGCGGTGGCCCAGGCCGGGCAGCAGCTGGTCCATGCCCTCGCCGGGGGCGAGCCCGGCCACGGCATCGGCGGCTACCTGCTGGTGTTCTTCGCGATCTGGTGGGCCTGGGTGAACTTCACCTGGTTCGCGTCCGCGTACGACGTCGACGACGTGCCCTACCGGCTGGTCACACTGGTGCAGATCGCCGGGGTGCTGGTGCTGGCGGCCGGGATCCCCCGCGCGTTCGCGGACGCTAACTACACGGTCGCGGTGGCCGGATACCTGATCATGCGGATCGCGCTTACCGCGCAGTGGCTGCGGGCCGCGCACGGTGAGACCGGAGCCGCGCGCCGGGCGGCCCTGACCTACGCGGCCGGCCTCGTGCTGGTGCAGGCCTGCTGGGTCCTGCTCCTGCTGCTGCCGGGTTCTGCCTGGCTGTGGGGCTTCGGGATCCTGGTGGTGGCTGAACTAGCGGTGCCGGCGGTGGCGGAGCGGGTGCACGAGACGTCGTGGCATCCGCACCACATTGCCGACCGGTACGGGGCGTTCACGATCATCGTGCTCGGGGAAAGCATCTCGGCCGCCACCGTGGCGGTCCAGTCCGCCCTGGACAAGAAGGCAGACCTGCCGGAGCTGCTGCCAATCGCGTTCGGCGGGCTGGTCATCGTGTTCACCGCGTTCTGGATCTACTTCGCCACCCCGATCGAGGAGTACCTGAAGTCGGACCGGCAGGCGTTCGGGTGGGGCTACGGCCACTATGTGGTCTTCGGATCGGCGGCGGCGATCGGCGCGGGCATCGAGGTGGCAACCGAGCAGGTGGCCGGCCAGTCGCATATCCCGGCCGTGGCGGCCGCGTTCGCGGTGACGGCCCCGGCCGCGCTGTATGTGGTGGCGGTGTGGCTGGTGCATCTCCGCCCGTTCAAGCAAGGGGTAGCGCAGCAGCTGGTCCTGCCGGCCAGCGCGGCGCTGATGCTGGTGGCCACCCTCGCCGGGCACTGGGCCGTACCGCTCGCGGCCCTGGCCGGTGCGGCCGGAGTGGCGGTGGGTGTGGTCCTGGCCGCCCGGCGGGCGCCAGGTCCAGGCTTACGGCCGCCACCGGAACGTCCCCGGGCGTGAGCCATACGGTCAGTCGCCGAGCAGGGAGCGCTGCTGGGGCGCGATTCCGGAGAAGCTTGCTACCGTCAGCGGCGTCGGGTTCAGGTGCAGGGCCCGGATCTCCTTCAGCAGCACCGTGAGCTGCTGGCCCAGCCCGGGGACCCAGTGCAGGATGACGATCTCGCCCGGGCTTAGCGGCTTGCCGTTCCAGGTCTGGATGCGGTTTCCCGACATGGTGGCGCTCCACCCGGCCAGAGCGGTCAGCCCGGCCCGGGCGGCGGCCACTTCAGTCGTGCTATTGAAAGCCCCGTACGGCGGACGGCCGATGGCCGGGGTCTGGCCTAGCCAGTGACCCAGATCCGCCCGGTCCTGCTTCCACTGGGTGGTGGCCTGGCTCAGCGAGACCTTGGTGAGGTTGGGGTGGGAGACCGTGTGGTCCCCGATGATCCCGCCTGCGGCCGCGAACTTTTTCCAGTAGCTGAGGTTCTCCTTGGCGGCGTCGGCGATGAGGAATGCCGTGATCGGCAGGTAGTTCTGGTGCATGAGGGTCAGCACCTGCTGGCTGGGAGTCCAGCCGTCGTCGATGGTGATGTAGATGGCCCGCCCGGCCGAGTGCGCGAAACAGTACAGCTGGGTCGCCGGCGTGGCCGGGCTCTTGGGTTTGGCTGGGCTCTTGGGTTTGGCTGGGCTCTCGGGTTTGGCCGGGCTCTTGGGCTTGGCCAGGGCCGGGATCGTGACCGGGATCGCCGCATGTTCCCCATCTTGGGCAGTCAGCTGCAGGCTGGCGTGGCAGGCGGTCGCGCTCTGCGACACCACCAGCTGCGTGGGAGCCGTGACGCTGACCTTGTCGGTCCCGCACAGCACCTGAGCCGGCCCGGAACGCAGCGGGCTGGACGTGTAGATCAGCCACCCGCCGGAACCGGCACCGGACTTGAGGATCCGCGGCGGCTGCGGGGCGCTGACCGTGATCGTCCTGGTCAGCTGCTGTGGGCCGGTAAGCCGGACCACCAGAGTCGTCCGGGCCCCCGCGGGCACTGGTACCTGGACCGTCCCGCCGACGGCGGACCAGTGCCCGTCGTTTTCTGACACGGCCACCTGGCTGTGCGACAGGACCTGCCGCCCACTGGTGCCGGCCGGGGACGTCACCCGGACCGTCACGGAATTGGAGGCCGCAGACAGCGTCCACGCCAGGTTGAGCGGGACCGGCGCCGGGCCGGACCGGCCCAGGCATCCGGCTATCACCGCCACCAGCGTCAGGGGCACACCAAGGACCATGACGCGCCGGAACCAGAACTGCCGCTGCGTCGGCCGCGGACGGGCGCTGTACGCGCCGGCTCGCACCGGCGCGGGGGCCCTTCCCCGCGCATCCATGGCATTATTTTGGCGGCAAATCCGGATAATCTAACGGAGGCTGATGACCTTTCCTCCCGTGTCGCCCGCTCTGCACGCGATCGGTTGCCAGCTGCCAAGCCTGATTGCCTGGACCACGATTTCGTCCGGGAGCCTGCTTGGGCGGCGAGGCCGCGGCAGCGCCTACCCGGCCGGCCGGGAGACGCTGTGGCCAGCCGCAGTTGGGCTGTTCTGTGTGCTGTTCTCTTCTGCGGGCGTCATCATCCAGCACGGTCCGTGATCCGCAGGTAGTACCCGGCCGGGTCGAGGATCCTGAAGTCTTTCAGGCCCCATGGACGGTCCTGGAGGTCCTCCATGAGCGGCCATCCCACCGCGACAATCCGATCGCGCTCGGCGGTGACGTCGTCAATCTCGAGGACCAGCTCCACCCCC
The DNA here is from genome assembly GCA_049284535.1 of Streptosporangiaceae bacterium. GTDB lineage: Bacteria > Actinomycetota > Actinomycetes > Streptosporangiales > Streptosporangiaceae > Palsa-504. The sequence continues at coordinate 3,447 of JBAPYC010001183.1, read as the reverse complement.
GCAGGCGGCAGCCGGACGGCACGGTCATCCGGAGCCGCCCTCCTGACCGCCCCGATACGGACATCGTCCCGCTGCAGCGAGACATACCCGATCGGCTCGCTGCGCCGATCGGCGGTAAGGCGGAAATGCAGGACACGCGTGTAGAAGTCGACGATGACATCAAGATCATCCGGGAAAATCTCGAACCGCATAGTCATTCCCACCATCAGATGGTGACATAAACGTGTCCTGCGAGACTGCTGTGATGGCCCGGGATCCCGAACCTGCGATCACTGTTGTGTCTCCGGCCGCCAATGAGGCACGCCAGATCCTGCGGGCATACTTCAGCGACGTCGCTAGCAGGTACTACGGGCGCCAGGCGACTGAGGAGGAGATCACGGCGGCCATGCGGGATGATCCCAGCGATGACCTGCGGGAGCGGGCTCGGCTCACGGCTCCTTACGTGCCTGGAAGATCACGCCCGCCAGCACCAGGTCTCGATGCTGAGGCTGGACACGCGGGCCGATCTGCTCGAGGCCCGGCGGCTTTACGCCCGCCATGGTTATCGCGAAGCACCCCCGTTCAGCCGCGGGCCGTATGCCGATTACTGGTACGAGAAAGCCCTGCCCTGAGCAGCTCTGGCCTGAGCCCAGACGAGCGCACTCCTTTGCCGCGTTGCGGACCTGGACTGGCGGCTGGGCCGGGTCTACTTCCTGGCCTTCTTGAACCCCTCGCGGGGACAACCGGACCCAGCCCTTACCGCCAGGTTGGCCAGTCCCCGCCACCGTAGATGGACCGCCGAGGGAACTCGACTGATTTACCGCTCATGCCGCCAAGGAAGTGGCTCTCAAACTCCAGTGGGCTACCAGCTGTGGATCCGGTCTTTTCAGGCACTGGTGGTTCCGAGCGCCGCTGTGATCTCCTGGATGGCCTCGGTCTCGGCGGGGCTCACGCTCTGCCCTGCCTCCTTGTGCGCTTCCGCGACCTTGCTCGCGAGAGCGAGGACGAAGCGCCGGTAATCGTCGAGTTCCCCGGTCGTTGCCTTGCTCTCGAGGAGTGCCACCGCATCGCGAAGGTGTTTCAGGCCGTTCTCCCTGAGTTCTGCGGCAGAGTGGTACCTCGTGTGGTCCGTCTCGGGCTTCGCCGCGACGATGTCGTCGAGGAGTTCGCTCTCACCGTGCTGAGCGCGCGCTTCGACGTAGGCCTTCGACATCGCGATCGTCTCGCGGATCATTCCCCCGCGAGCCGCGGTAACCACGATCATGCCGGCGCTCGGCGGGCCCTCGAGCACCACCTTCCATTCCTCGGGTGAGAAAGCTGCCTTTGACGTCATCCGAAGCTCCTTTCCTGTCGATACGACACCAGGAACTGCTTACCACAGCGGGCCTGACCTCATGAACGCGCGCTCATGCCGCGCGTGGTGCGAGCGCCAGTGAGCAGCCGCTCGGCTAGGGCAGCCAGGTCCGGGGCGGTGAGATCGAATGTGTCCGATGGCGCCGGGGCACCTTCGCCGGCCCGTTCTATGTACGCGGTGCGCAGCCCGTGGGCTGCCGCGGCGCGCAGGTCCCAGGGATGGGCGGCGACCATGAGCGTCCGGCGTGGGTCGAGCGCCAGCCGGTCGAGCGCGAGCCGGTACACGGCGGGGTCCGGCTTGTAGGCGTGCACCATCTCGCCGGACAGCACGCCGTGCCAGGTAAGACCGGCGGAGGCGAACAGGTCCGTCAGCATCGACAGGTTGCCGTTCGACAATGCCACGATGGTGAAGCGCCCGGCCAGACGGCGCAGTGCAGCCTGTGAGTCGGGCCAGGGCCTGAGCCGGTGCCCGGCCAGTGCCAGCTGCTGGACGGTAGCCTCCGGCAGCGGCGGGCCGCCGCGCAGCACATCGGCGAGCGCTTCGGCGTTGAGGGCGTCGGTGGACCGCCATGGCGCGCCCTCGCGGATCGAGGCCACCAGTGCCGCAAAACGCCGTGCCCAGGCTTCTGCCAGCGCCTCAGCCTGCCGCCCCGCATCCACCTGGTCCAGCGCAGCCTCCAGTTCAGCGCGCATCGACCCGGCCTCGTCCACCACGGTGCCGAGCACGTCGAACAGAACAGTCCCGACATCATCCGAAGTGATCACGCGTCCATGGTCCCATGGTGCCGGCGTCAGGCAGGCTCGCGTTCTGCTGAGTCGAGCGGGCGGCCGACCTCGGCCAGGATCCGGTGGCTCATCGCCAGCGTCATCCCGAAGGTGAGCCATTGAGCGGGATCGTTGCCCCATCGTTCTTGCACCCGGGCGAGCGCGCCGCTGAGAGTGTCGTCTGCCGCGTGAACCGCCTTGGCCAAGAGCCGGCGGTCAGCTGGTGTGCCGGCCGAGGCTACCCACGCGGTGTAGGCGTCTGTGGCCGACGCCGTCTTCGCGAGCATGGCGCTGAGGGTCGGCATGGGGCGGGCATCGCCCGATCCGTCGACCAGGGCCCGGGCCATCGACCGGGTGTAGATGGCGATTCGCTCGCCGGAACGGAGCGCCTCATCCGCCCGGCCGAGCGCCATTCGTTCACGGTGGGCCCGGACGTTCCACCGGGTGCTCAGCTGATGACCTTGCTGGTCCCGGCGGGCCGTGGCGATGGTGTCGACCAGCGTGAGGGCGTCCTGGCGCCATGCGGCCGCCTGGTCGGGGGTCCAGGGCGAGCCGATGCCCGTGCTGACTTCACGCAGGATCTCGGTGCAGCGGCGCAGCGGCGCGAGCGCCTTGGACATGACGGCGTCGGGCCCAGGCGCGGACGGGCTCAGCACGACGGCGATCACGGCGACCCCCGCGCCGATCAAGGTATCGGCAATACGCTCGCCCCCGTAGCCAGGAGTAGCGCGCCCGACCAGGAACACCAGCAGCGCGCTGACCGTTACCTGCACCGCGCCCTGCGGGCCCAGGCGAGCGGTCCAGCCCAGGAGCAGGCCCGCGAAGATGATGATGCCGATGCTCCAGGCACTCGGGGCCAGGAAGTGACTCACCGTCAGCGCGGCGGCGACCCCCACCACTACCCCGGCCACACGCTGGAAGGCTCGGGAGAGGGAGTCATAGACGGTCGGCTGGACCACCAGGAGCACAGCAAGCGGCGCGAAGTACGGCCGGCTGTGCGGATCGGCCGCGAGAGCCGCCACCCAGGCGAGCCCGGCGGCGATCGCCGTCTTCGCCGCCAGGAACACCTGCTGCCGGGTGACCAGCCACGGCCAGGTCAAGCCCGGCTGCACTGACGGGAATGAGGGGTGCCACCTGCTCATAGCCCCAGCTTTTCAGGAGCCCGGCAAGTTCGCCGAGCCCATGCCCCCGTCAGTGGAAGTTGCGGCTAAGGCTGCCCTGAGGCTTGGTGTGCAGTGAGGTGATCTCAATGAGTTTCACCGGATGTATTTGTGCTCGAATTGGGTGAGGATGAGAGCCACGCGGACGGTCTGGGTGATGTCCCTGGGGCTGGCGGTGATGTGCTGGAGG
>JBAPYC010001182.1:0-1830 GCA_049284535.1 Streptosporangiaceae bacterium | reverse complement strand
ATTCAGAGTCTCGTAACTAGGAGGTGCCATGAAGGCATGGCGACTGACCGCGCCCGGCGGCGAGCTCTCGTTCCGCGAGGTACCCGATCCCGCGGTTACCGACGGCTCGGTGCTGGTGCGCCTGCAGGCGTCCCCGCTGCTCAGTTACCTGCGCTCCTACGTCGAGGGCAAGCTGACCAGCTACCTGCCGCCGGACGGCGAGTTCACTCCCGGGACCAACGGCGTCGGGGTCATCGAGGCGGCTGGAGCCGACGTGTTCGGCCTGCCGAAGGGCCAGCGCGTGTTCTGCTCCCCGTACCTGGTGGCCGGGGAGAACGTGGCCGAGCCCGCCGAGGGCCTCATCGCGCTGACCGCGGAGCCGGGCTCGCACGCCCTGCTGGACCGCTGGCGGGACGGAACCCTGGCCGAGCTGGCCGTGGTCCCGGTGCCCGCGGTCACCCCGATCCCGGCCGCGCTGGACCACATCGGCAGCGACCGGCTGGCCGCGCTCAGCCGCTGCGTCGTCCCCTTCGGCGGGTTCCTGCGGGGACGCCTGGCTCCGGGCGAGGTGGTCGTGGTGCACGGCGCCACCGGTTCCTTCGGCTCGGCCGCGGTGCTGGTCGCGATCGCGATGGGCGCCGGGCGGGTAATAGCCGCCGGGCGCAATCCCGACGCGCTGGCCCGGCTGGCCGCTCTGCCGCGGGTGACCACGGTCCAGATGACCGGCGACGCCGACGCAGACGCCGGGGCGCTGCAGGACGCGGCCGGCCCGGCCGACTGCGCGCTGGACATGATAGGCCAGGCCGATTCGGCGAACGGGACGCTGGCCACGCTGAATGCGCTGCGTCGCGGCGGCCGGCTGGTCCTGATGGGCAGCATGACCGTACCGCTGCCGCTGGACTACGCCGGCCTGCTACGCACCGGGCGGGAGATCCTGGGGAACTTCATGTACCCCTTGTCCGCGCCGCGGCAGCTGCTCCGGCTGGTCGCCAGCGGTCAGCTCGACCTGGATCGGATACCCGTTGAGACCCGGCCGCTGGCCGGCCTGCCCGAAGCCATGCGCCGGGCGGAAGAGCCCGGCGCCCCGCTCATCGTGCTGACGTGAGCCCCATGCTGACATGAGCCTGAGCCCGTGCGCGCGAAACCCGGCGCATGGCTGGCGGCCGGAGGGCAGAATGATGCCTGTGGCCAGACAGGCATCCAAAGCCGGTGCCGCCTCGGATGTCCGTCGCCTGGAGCGCGCCGTGCGGCGCCAGGAGCACCGTCGTGGACCCGACCACCGGGACGCTCTAGCCGCCCGGATCGATCTGGCTCTGGCCTACCTGGATACGGGCCGGGCAGATGAAGCGCGACAGACGCTGGAGACGGTGGCTTCCCATGACGAGCGCGTGCCCCTACCCGACGTCAAGCTGATCGCCGCCGCCCGGCTCAACCTGGGCAGCACCTACCTCAGGATGCAGCGTCCCGGCGACGCGACCCGGGAGTACGAGCAGGCGGTCTGGCTGTCGGAGTCGTCGTGGGGGCCGTCCCACCAGGCAACTGCGGGCGCCCGCGCCAACCTAGGCCAGCTCTACCTGCAGGCCGGCCGGCGAGACGAGGCGATCACGCTGTTCGAGCGAGCGCTGGCCGACATGGGCCGCGCGCTGGGTGATGACCATCCCAACGCCAGTTTCATCCGGGACTGCCTGGCTCAGGCCCGCCAGGCCCCGGAATCGGGCGCTCCGGACTGAGATCACCCAGAACCCGGCTGGCCGTGTTCAGCCGCTGCCCGGCCTGGCCGGGGCCGTGCGCTGGCAGCATGCCACCGGCCCGGCCGCATGGCCGCGCAAAACCGGTGCCGGGCCACTGGCC
>JBAPYC010001181.1:0-2323 GCA_049284535.1 Streptosporangiaceae bacterium | reverse complement strand
GTGCGCAGCGACGCTCGGGGCCGGGGTGACGCTGGCGGTGGTCGTGGCCGTACCCCCGGGTGGACAGGGAGCGGGTCCCGCGGCCGCGGTCAGCCGGGCCCAGGCCGCGGCGTGGATTGCCCAGCAGGTGGATCCGGATGTGGCCGTGGCCTGCGACCCGGCCATGTGCGGCCAGGTGCGGAGCCGCGGCTTCCCGGCGGCCCGGCTGACCGCCCTGACCGCTACAGCGGGCAACCCGCTCAGCTCCGCCCTGGTGGTGATCACTCCGGTCCTGCGGCAGCAGTTCGGCCCCCGCCTGGCCGCGGTCGACGCGCCGCTGGTCATCGCGAGCTTCGGCTCCGGCACCGGGCGGGTCGAGGTGCGGGCCGTAGCGCCGGATGGTCCAGCCGCCTTCCGGTCCGGGCTCGCCGCCGATCACGCCACCCTGGTCTCCGCGAGCGGGCAGCTGCTGCGTAACCGGAACATCGGAGTCTCGCCCGCCGCCCGGGCCGCGCTGCAGGCCGGCCAGGCCGACTCCCGGCTGCTGGTGACACTGTCGGTGCTGGCGTCCCAGATGCCGATCCGGCTGGTAGCGCTGGACGGCCGGCCACCCGGCGCCAGTTCCGCGATCCCGCTGCGCAGCGCCGAGATCGGCGCGGCCACCCCGTCGGCCCGGTCGGCCGTGCTGGCGTTCCTGCGCGCCCAGCTGGCCCCCTACCGCCCGGCCGCGGCCGCCCTGACCCCGGGTCCCGGCGGTCAGCCGGTGGTCACCGTCCGGTTCGACGTCCCGGCTCAGCCGGCCGCCGGATAACCCCTTCCCGGGAGGGACCTGACATGACATTTACCCGAACGGCCCGGCGGATCGCCCTGCTGCTGACGGCCGCCGCCCTGCTCCTGGGCCTGCCCGTCGCCGCGGCATCGGCCGCGACTGCGGCGACGCCGGCCTCCGCTCCGGCGGGTACGGCTCCGGCGGACACCGGCTGGATCAGGCTGGCGCACCTGTCGCCGGAGATGCCCGCCATGGACGTTTACCTCTACTCGTTCGGCAACCCGGACGCGCGGTTCGTACTGCACCATGTGGCCTACGGCACGGTCTCCGCCTTCCAGAGCGTCCCGGCCGGGGATTACAGCATCGCCATGCGCATGGCCGGCACCGCACGGGCCAGCCAGCCGGTGCTGTCCGCCAGCGTCACGGTCACGGCGGGCCACGCCTACACGGCGGCGGCCATCGGGCCCCGGCCGGGCCTGCGGCTCCAGGTACTGCCCGACGACCTGGTCACGCCCGCCGGGAAGGCCCTGGTCCGGGTGATCCAGGCCTCGCTGAAGCAGAAGACGGTCACGGTGAGCTGGGACGGCCGCATCATCGCGGGCCCGCTGTCGTTCGACTCAGTGACGTCCTACCGGGCCGTGGCGCCCGGCACCGAGAGCGTGACCGTCCGGGCCGCGGCCGGGAACGCCAGCTCGACGTTCACCCTGGCCGCGGGCTCCGTGCACACGCTGGTCGTCCTGGACGGCGCTCACGGGCTGGAGATCGCCGACACCGAAGACGCGGCCGGCAGCGCCCAGATGCCCGCGGGCGGCGCCGCGACCGGGTTTGGCGGCACCGCACCGCATGGCCCCGGCTCGCCCCTGCCGTGGCTGGCGCTCATCGGAGCCGGCGCGCTGCTGGCCGCCGCCGGGGGCCTGCGCTGGCGCCGCGTCCACTCCTAGGTTGTGTCCATTCCCGGGGCGCCCGTTCGACTACCAAGGTAGAGCCGGACGGCCCGGCCGGGAAGGATGACAGGCATGAAGTACCTGATGTTGCTGCACCGGACCGAGGATGCTCTGCCCGAGCCGGGCACGCCAGAAGCCCGCCGGATGCTGCAGGAGTATACGGACGCGGTGCGCGCCATGGCCGAGGCGGGCGTGCTGGTGGACTGCGCCCCGCTCACTGCGGCCTCGGCCGCGACCACGGTCCGGGTCCGGGACGGGCGCACGCTGCTGACCGACGGGCCCGCAGCGGAACTGCGCGAGCAGGTCGGCGGCTACACCATCATCGACTGCTCGGACCTGGACGACGCCCTGAGGTGGGCGGCGGCGATGCCAGCTGCCCGCGAGAGCTCGGTCGAGGTCCGGCCGATCATCGAGGGCGGGGGCCGGCCCTGAGACCCGACCTCGACGCGCTACTGCGCCGCTGCTGGTGGGGTGCAGTGGCCGATGTCGCCCGGGCCACCGGGCGCCTGGAGGTGGCCGAGGATAGCGTCCAGGACGCGTGCCTGGTCGCGGTCCGGGAGTGGACCGCCGGCCGCGTGCCACGTGACCCGCAGGCGTGGCTGGCCGCCGTGGCCGGCACAAGGCCCTGGAC
>JBAPYC010001180.1:0-5077 GCA_049284535.1 Streptosporangiaceae bacterium | reverse complement strand
CGACCTCGACCTCATACACCGTGCGCTTCTCGCCTTCCTTGGTCTCATACGACCGCTGCCGCAGCCGCCCCGAGACGATCACCCGCATCCCGCGCTGCAGGCTCTCAGCGACATTCTCAGCCGCCTGACGCCACACATTGCAGGTCAGGAACAGGCTGTCGCCGTCCTTCCATTCGCCGCTGGCGTTGTCACGGTAGCGCGGGGTGCTGGCCACGCGGAAGTTCGCCACCGGCTGTCCCGACGGGGTGAACCGCAGTTCCGGGTCGTCGACCAGGTTGCCGGCGATAGTGATCTGGGTGTCGCCTGCTGCCATCAGCAGATCTCCTTAGCTACGACTTCATGCTCGTCACATCATGCATCCGGGCACTGACATTTCCGGGGATCCTGCCGCTGCCCGGGACGACGGCGTGATCTGGGTATTCCTAGGTGAAGGGCTTGCGCGGCACGTCTGCGGCGATATTGCTCTTTGCTAAGGCATTTCCCTAGACTGAGCCAATGCTCGAGGAGGACAGATGCCAGTGGACTGGGTTGTCGTCGGGGTAGACAACGGCGGGACCGCGAACAACGGGACCATCCTCGACGCCGGCGGACGGTTCCTGCTGGACCGGATGGCAGAGGTGCCGAGTGAGGTCCGGGAGGGTCCGGACAAGGCCATCCGGGCCCTGGTCCTCTCGGTGGAACAGGTGCTCGGTATCACCGGCGTGCCGCTCACATCGGTCATGGCCATCGGCCTGGACACGCCAGGACCGGCCAGCCGGGACGGCGTCATCTCGTCCAAGGGCGCGACCAACTTCGGGCATCCCGGGTGGCGTGGCTTCGATATCCGTGGCGCGCTGGCCGAACGCATCGGCCTTCCGGTGATCTACAACAACGACGGGAACTCGGCCGCCCTGTACGCGCACCACCAGCGGTTCGGTGCGGAGTCCAGCCAGCACAGCTCGGTGTCGGCCATCGTCGGCACCGGGCTCGGCGGCGGGATCATCGAGGCCGGGCAGGTGATCAAGGGCGCCGCCGGGATGGCAGGTGAACTCGGCCATGTCCCTATCCCGCTGGACGGCCTGCTGGTGCCGGGTCAGCCGATGCCCGCATGCAACTGCGGCCAGTCAGGGGATGCGGAGAGCGTCGCTTCCCTGACCGGCATCCAGAACAACCTGCTGCCGTACTGGCTCAGCCAGTACCCGGATCACGATCTGGCCAGCCTGCCGATTGGCCAGGCCGCCAAATTGGTCCGGAAGTACGGCGTGGACGGCGATGAGATGGCGCTGGGCATCTTCCGGCAGCAAGCGATCGCGCTGGGGCGGCTGTTCACCATCGCGGCGAACTTCCTGGATCCCGACGCCTACTTCCTCGGCGGGGGCGTAGTCGAGGCCGCACCGCATTTCCGTGACTGGTTCTTCGCCGAGGTGCGGGCCAATACCGTGCTGCGCGAGGAGCAGGCCCGGGCCGCCGAGATCTCCCTAGTCCGGGACCTGGACATGGCCGGCGCCCGCGGCTCGGCCGTGGCCGCCCGTGAGTGGTTCCTGCGGCAGGCATACGAGGTCAAGACAGCCAGGATGTGATCGGCGGAAACCCGGGATCACTGACGCGCAATGAGGTTGCGCCGGGGTTCCGTGGGTCGTTCGGCGTCATTTCCCTGAGAGATCAGGGGTCGCTCTGCCCGGTTTTCCGGGCTCTTTGACCCTCGATCATCGTTTCTCAGGCCGCGCCCGGCCGCCCGGCCCCGCCCGGACCTTCCCGCCGGCGCTGGGCCAGAAGGCGATCCGCTGGCCCGGGACCCAGCCCAAGGCGGGGTTTCCTGGTCCAGCGGCCCTAGTCGGAGCTGTCCTCGCGGTCCTTGAAGATCAGGCCGCACACCTCGAGGTAGAGCTGCTCCGGGTAGGGCAGGTGATCGACGTGGTTCAGAGCCTGGTCCTGCCCGGCGGATTCCAGGATGAACTCGCCGTACCCCAGGATCCGGCCCATCGACGACCGCTGGAAGCTCATGTCCGTCACCTTGGCCAGCGGCATCATGTTCACCTTCTTCACCAGCAAGCCCTTGGTGAGCAGGAACCGCTGGGAGGTAACGACGAAGTAGGTCTCGGTCCACTCATAGACCTTCACCGCCAGCCGCAGGAAGAGAATCCCCCACAGGACCCAGATGACCAGCAGGGCGATGCCGTTGCTGTGGACCACGTTACTCAGCCAGCCCGCGATGGCCAGCCCGACCAGGACCTCGAAGATCGGCCTGATCAGGACGGCCGGATGCTGGTGGACGGTAATGACCTGGCGTTCGTGGGGCAGAAGATACTTATTGACCGAGGCAGGAACCGCATCTGTATTCGGAACCAGCCTCATTCAAGTGCCCGACTACTAGATGTCTGAAAAGAAGTGAGAGATCCCGGACGCGGCTGTGGCCAGGAAGTTCCCGATGTTGCGCACGAGGTGAGCCGCGCTGGTGGGGTCCTCGATAACCCACCAGACTATGAACGCGACCGCAAGCCATCCGAGGACGCTCTTCAGATTCACGTCGCCTCCCACGGGCGCCCTAGTTACCTGAGAACTTATGCTAGCTTGCGCCGGTTTCCCGGCCAACGCTAGCGGGTTAAAGGTGCTGCCGCGTCGGCATGAGTATGCCCCGTGGCTTCCTCAGTATGCCCGATGACCAGAAGCAGTGCGTAACCGGCCATGCCGCAAGCGCCGGCGGCTAGCGCCAGATCGCGGCCCGTGGTCACGGACTCACCGGCTGGGGTGGCATGATCGGCGATTGTGCCGCCGTAACCGGCAGCCATCTGACAGCATTCCTCCCGTGCATAGCATCCTGGTGAAATGACGGTGGCAGACGTGGGTGAGACTGACTTCGCGGTCATTATCTACCGGGAAGAAGAGCAGTGGGAGGCGGACGCGCTGCCCACCGCGGTTACCGCTGACCTGGACGGCCTGATCCAGGCGCTGCGCCGGCAGCCCAGCATCGGCGGCACCATCGGCTTCGCTGGCGTGGGGGACGACTTCTGGGTCGCCGTCCGGATCCTGGGCGAAGACGTGTCGCTGTTCCTGTCCGATCTCACCGCAGCGGTGGACTATCCGCTCGCCCGCCAGGTACTGGATGCCCTGGACATCCCGGTGCCCTCCGACGACGAGCTCGACATGGTCCTCCCGGCCGGTGACATGTCCATCTTTTCGGACCTCGGGCTGGACGAGATGGAACTCGGCGCAGTATCGGCCGACCTCGACCTGTACCCGGAGGACGCCGTGGGGCATATCGCCGACCGGCTGCGCTTCGGTGACGTGGTGGAGCGAGCGCTGGACATCGCGCTCGGCCCGTGACCGGATACACCGCCTCCTTCGAGCCGGCCATGCGGCTCGCGCTGACCGAGGCGGCCGCCGCCGCCGGAACCGGGGATGTTCCGGTCGGCGCCGTCATCGTCGATGACGCCGGCACCGTGATCGCGCGGGCGGCCAACCGGCGGGAGGCGGACGGCGATCCCACGGCGCACGCCGAGATCCTCGCGATCAGGCAGGCGGCCCAGGCGGTCGGGAGCTGGCGGCTGACCGGCCTGACCCTGGCCGTCACCCTCGAGCCGTGCACGATGTGCGCGGGCGCGGTGACCCTGGCCCGGCTGGGCCGGCTGGTCTACGGCGCCACCGATCCGAAGGCCGGAGCGGCAGGATCGCTGTGGGACGTGCTCAGGGACAGGCGGCTGAACCATCACCCGGAGGTCATTGGCGGGGTTCTGGCCGGCGAATGCGCGGCCGTACTGGATGACTTCTTCTCCGTACGCAGGCCGCCAGGGGAGTAGCTGGGGACGCCGAAGACGCTCGGATTCGGGTAAGCTCGCCTGCGGTGGAGTCGCCTAGTGGCCGAGGGCGCACGCCTCGAAAGCGTGTGAGGGGGCAACCCCTCCGTGGGTTCAAATCCCACCTCCACCGCCACATGGGGCCGCGGCTGTCCGGCGTGCCCGACGGGAACTTAATGTGACGCCTCGGACGTTCGCTGTTGTGATCACGTGCTCGTGCGGTGGTACGGCCGACCCGTGAGCAGGCCGACCACCAGACTCCGGCGAGGAGAACCCGAGTGTTTGAACCGCAGGGAACCGGTCTTTTCCTGCTCCTGATTTTTGTCTTCGCCGCCCTGCTCGTCTGGGTCTCTCTGGCCAAGCATGTGGTGTTCCGGGTGCTCGCCGCGTGCCTGGCCTTCCTGCCCGCCATGGCGTTCGGTGTCGCCGCGGTCAACAAGTTCTACGACTACTACGCGACCTGGGGCGGGATGATCAGCGATCTCACCGGCCAGACCACGACCAACATTCCCAAGTACGCGGCAGGCGTGCCCAACAAGAACATCGGCCACGTGACGACCACCGGCGAAGACGCCGAGGTCGGGTATCTGTTCCAGACCTCGATTACCGGGACGCGCAGCCATCTCACCCGCGACGTGTACGTCTACCTGCCGCCGCAGTACTTCGAGAAGCAGTACGCGCACTATAAGTTCCCCGTCATCGAGCTGCTGCACGGCTCGCCGGGCAACCCGCAGGCCTGGGTGGACGTGATGGGCGTGATCCCGACCTTCCTCAGCCTGCTGGAGGCCCATCCCAGCGACGCCTCGGTGCTGGTCATGCCCGACACCGACGGCGGCATGCAGTACGGGCTGCAATGCCTGAACAATCCAGGCGGCATCCAGGACATGACCTTCGTGGCCAGGGATGTGCCCGCGGCCCTCACCCGGATCGCCCGCGTGCAGCCGCCCGGGCGGGCCTGGGGGGTAGCCGGCTATTCGGAGGGCGGCTACTGCGCCGCCAACATCGCCCTGCAGCTCCCGCAGGACTTCGGTGCCGCGGGCGTGATGTCCGGCTACTTCGCGCCGATCAGCAGCCAGGTGCCCGAGGGTAACAAGCCGGGAGGCCGGCCCCAGCAGGTCTATGTGTTCCATGACCGCCCTGCGCTCCGCGTGCTGAATTCGCCACAGGACTACGTCACCCAGGTGCCCGTTGACGATCAGCTGCCGGCTTTCTGGCTGGCCGTTGGCGGCGCGGACCGGCCCGATCTCGACGCGGCCATCCAGTTCCGGGCGCTGCTCGAGACCCGGGTGGCGAATGTGCCGCTC
>JBAPYC010001179.1:0-3337 GCA_049284535.1 Streptosporangiaceae bacterium | reverse complement strand
GACCAGGCTCGCGAAGGCGATGCTGGGCCGGGCGCTGGCCGCCGGGATGCCGGGCCTCGTGGGGCCCGGAACCAGCCACTACCGGTCGAGGACAGGCCCTGTAACGAAGTGCGGCTGTGGTATTAGGCAGGAAGACGTCCGGTCAGGGCCGGAATAGGCGGCAGGGATCGTTATCGTCCCAGGCCTGCAGACCATAGTCCTGGGCTTATCAGGCGGGTCGGCAACGGCAGGCCGGCAGAATCCGGGAACAGCGGACTATTATCCCGGCATGATCTTTCCCCAGTTAGCGGATAGTGAAGGCGGGGGAAAAGGAGACTCGTTCTTGGTAGCCGTTTCCTGTTAATTAAGCGGTGAACCGCATCCGGGGAAGTGACGATCTTGGCTGCTTTTGCGCTGGTTAGTCCGGAGGGACAGGCGCGTCGGCTGGGACATCGGGGGCATGCCCATTGACCGTCTTGACGGACGGGACGGCAGGCTCCGCCGCCCTGGACCGGGGCGCGAACAGATGCCAGTTGCTGTGCCTGCCGGCGGCGGCATCTGCGCCGGGATCGCGGCCGCTCGCGGCGGGGTCGTTGCCCCGTGTGCTGGCGGTGTGGGCGCGGGCGGTCTCGCGCTGGCCGAGCAGGTCGTCGCGGTCCTTGCTGACGGCCGCGTTCTCACGACGGGACTGCTTGAGTCCCCGGCGGGCCTCGTGGCCGCGGCGGGCGGTACGGCGCGCGCCGGATAGCAGCAGGCCGAGCCCGAACAGGCCCAGAGCCCCGACCACGATGCCGTACAGGAATAGCGTGCCGGTGGAACCGGTCACGTGGTAGCCGAACACCGCGAAGTGGTGGGTGAGCGCGTGGCCAGTGCCGCTATTGGACAGAACGCCGGTCACTCCGGCGACCACTGCCGCGATCAGGATGACGAGGCCGATAATGACGATCATGAGGTACTCCGGTGAGCTGAGTTACTGACTGATGCGGGCCGCTTGAGGGAGCGTCTCCCGGTGCTGCTCAACGGCGCGCGAACCGGCGGGAACGGCTGGACCGGCGCGAACGGGTGGACCGGCGGGAACCGCTGGACCGCTCGTTGATCAGGTGGAAGATGAGCAGCAGGACGGCCGCGCCGATGATCGCCGTAAGCCAGGTCGACAGGTTGAAGAACCCGTGCAGGCTGTGGACGTGGAACAGGCGGGTGGCGACCCAGCCGCCGGCTAGCGCCCCGACGATGCCGATCACGCAGGTCAGGATGAGACCCTGTGATCTTCTGCCGGGGATCAGCATATTGGCGATCAAGCCTGCGATCAGGGCAAGAACGATCCATGCGACGATGCCCATAACCGACTCCTTTAAGTCAGCGACCAGGTGACGTACGCGGGCGGTTGGTCATGCGGGGAGATCGCGATGGGGAGAAGAGATTCTCCCGGAAATTCCCACCGTCCCTTGGCCGTGGCGTCTAGCCGGCATCGTGCCGTGTACGAGCAAAAAACTCCGGTCCTGCTGCTACATCCGCGGGAAATTCGCAGGTGCAGCTGCCGGGGCCGGAGCAACAACTTAACAGTACTCCCCTTTTCTCGCTTAAAAGGCGTGTCGCAGCCAGCCGCAAGACCTTTTCCAGCGTGCTGAGGCAGAAGACAGCCGCACCGTCAGCGTCAGGGAGCAGGAGTGACCGCTGGACGGATGGCGGGCGGTGCGTCACCTATGTCAAAGGACCTGGATCGGCCGGATGCAGTCCCGGAAGCAGTTCTTTGTGCGGGAGTGCCCCCGGGGAGTTACCTGGCCGGGCGCCGGCCGGGCCGCCGCCGCATCCGCAGGGCTCCCAGCACTAGGGCGCCGAGGAACACGACGATGCCGATGAATAGCAGAAACAGCAGCCCCTTGGCGACGACGCCCACGATGCCCAGCACGATCGCCACGATCACCAGAAGCAGAAATAGGGCGAGCACTGGATCCTCCGCTCAATCGGGCGGCTCAGCGCCGGCCTAGCCGTCGCTCACCGCTGGCACCTGGCTCGTAGGCCAAGCCGTAGTGCTTAAAGATGGCCTCTTCGTCGCCTGCCGGCAGCTCCCCGTCGGTGCTGATCGACGGGGCGTCCTTCACCAGTTTCCTGTCGTAAGTGACCTTGAGGTATCCCGGGCCCACGGTTGCCTGGTCAAGAGGCACGAACACGAGCCGGTACCGGGTTGGCAACCCGACCCTGACCGTGCCGAACGACGGCAGGTCGGTACCGGTATCGACGTACACGGCCTCGAGTTCACCGATCTTACGACCCTCGGCATCGACGACGTTATGGCCGAGCCACTCGCGGATGTTGGCAGCCTCGAACACACCAGCCTTCTTTCCCGCGTACCGTTCTTTCATGCCTCTGCCCGAAGGTTAGGGCGATAGCTGGCGGCCCCGTCGGCCAGGGTCACATCTTCCTGATCGCCAGGTACCGCCGCACGTCCGGCACTGACTTGACCGCCAGCAGTCCGAGCGCAACTCCGGCGCCTGCCAAGGTGATGGCAGCACCGTATCCAAGTGTTCGCATAATGTTCCTCCTGCCCTTCGCTGGTTCGCGACTGTGGCCCACGACGTTGATGTCCGGTGATCCCGGAACCTATAGCGACCGGCCTCCGCCGGTTACGGCCGTCCGTCGCGGGCCTTCATATCGGATCGCCGGCCACGGTGGCAGCGGGTGATGGCGTTCCCAGCCTGCGCATTGCCGCGCGCAACAGGGCGGCCGTCTCACCCGGACCGATCCCCAGCACGGTGCTGACCTGGACGTACTCGAGACCGCCGAACAGCACGAGCCCGAGCGCGCCCCGCTCCTTGTCACTCAATATCCCGTCAGGATCTACGCGGGCGGCAACGCCCGCGGACGGCCGCTGGATGGGACGCCCGCCGCGGCGTCCAGGGCAGGCGGCCGACTGCTGGCAGCGCCGGAAGACCGACTGAGTCAGGCGGTAACGTGTCTCGTCTTCGCTGTGCCCATGTCCTCCAGACAGCGCGCACTCATCGACGATGACGTCACAGACGACGCTCTCGGCGAGCGCTGGGTCGTCCGCGAGCATAAGCAGCGCCTGCCGGTACAACGCAGGGGCGTAACGCTGGTACACAATCTGCCCGCGGGTCGGGCTGGCCGTGGCACGAGCGCCAGCTTCCCCGGCCTTATCCAATCCCAGCATCGAAAGCTCCGAGCATCTCGGCGGCGTTGCACGTAACAAGCACCATTGGCCACCGAGGTCTGGAGCGGCTACTTGACACTAACACGGCGCAGATCATGGCCACGATCGTCCCCTAGAGCACGGCATTCCGCCTGACCGGGCGCCGACAGGCGTGATCCGCTCCGGTGCCCATGTCCCACTCCCCCACGC
>JBAPYC010001178.1:0-5175 GCA_049284535.1 Streptosporangiaceae bacterium | reverse complement strand
GGACGTGCCGGGCCCTGGTGTCGATGACCAGGAGCGCCAGGCCGGCGGCGGCCGGGTCGAGCGGGACCTCCGTCTGGCTGCCACTGCGGCAGTCGAGCAGCAGCGCGTGGCCGGCCGTGGCCTCGAGCGCGGCGATCTGGTCCATGATCCCGGTGGGCACGCCGGCGAACTCGTTCTCCGCGCGCCGGGCCAGGGCGGCCAGCTCGGGCCGGGGCACCGGCACCTGGTAGAGCTCGGTCAGCGCGAGCGCCACCGAGCATTCGAGGGTCGCCGAGACCCCGGTGCCGAGCGCGGCGGCGTCGGTGGGTCCGGCCCGCTTCAGGTGAGCTGCCCGGTTCACGTGAGCTGGGCTCGCAGCTGCGCCGCGGCCTGCAGCGGGTCGATGGGGTCGAAGAAGATGCCGGCCCCGTACTCCGCGGCGGCGAAGTGCCGGCGCACGTTGCGGGCGCGCATGGCCGGGGCCAGGTGCAGGTGCAGGTGCGCGGCGGGCCAGTCATCATCCTCGCGGGTCGCCGGCCGCTGGTGGATCCACAGCATGTAGGGCGCGTCGGACCCGAGGAGCCGTTCCACCCGGGTCAGGACGTCCACCAGCATCGCGCCGAGCCCGGCGCGCAGCTCGCGGCCCGCGGTCGGCAGATCGGGCACGTGGGCGTGCGGGGAGATCAGCAGCTGGTACGGCCACGCGGGCGCCCACGGCACCGCCGCCTGCCAGCCGGAGCGGCGGACGACCAGCAGGCCGTCGTCCGGGTCTTCCTCGCACAGGCCGCACTTGGCGGCGGAAAGCTCAGCCTCCGCGATGGGCGGGATCGAGTCGAAGGCCATGATCTGGCTGTGCGGATGGTCGATCGTGGAACCGATCTGCCGCCCGCGGTTCTCGAAGACGAACACGTAGGCCACGTCGTCGCGAGCCCCGAGGGCCGCCGTGCGCGCCGACCACAGCTCGACCACCTTGGCCGCCTGCTCCGCGCCCAGGGTGGGGAAGGCAGCGTCGTGGACGGGGCTGTGCAGGACGACCTCGTGCCGCCCGCCGGGCAGCGCAGGCCAGCGTTTCGGGAAGTGCCGGACGTCGCACCATATTGAGCGGGGGCTCGAAGTAAGCCCGTTCGGCCGTAAGATTCGAGCCGTGGAAACTCGCTCCATCGTGGTGACCGGCATGAGCTGCGACCATTGCGCCCGGGCGGTGCGGGCCGAGGTCGGCGCGCTGGCCGGGGTGACCGGGGTCGACGTGGACGTGACCGGCGGTACCGTGCGGGTCAGCGGGGAGCCGCTGCCCGGGGACGCCGCGCTGCGGGAAGCGATCTCCGAGGCGGGGTACGAGGTCGCGGGTTAGGCCGGCCTGGCAGGTCCGCCTCCCCGTAACTTTGCCGAAATTTGCTGATGCTCCCTACAACAGACGGAGTTAGGCTTATCGGCATCAGTGCCCGCGTCTGGGAGGTCTGCATGACCACGACGACCGAAGCTACGACCGCTCCGAGTCAGGGTACTCAGGAGGCCGGTTACGTCGACGTTCTCATCGTCGGCGCCGGGGTTTCCGGCATCGGCGCCGCGCACCACCTGCGGGAGAAGTTCCCCGGCAAGACCTTCGTCATCCTGGACGCCCAGGACAACCGGGGCGGGACCTGGTGGACCCACCGGTACCCGGGCGTGCGCTCCGACAGCGACCTGTTCACCTACGGCTACCGGTTCAAGCCGTGGCGCGGCCCGTCCATCGCGGCGGGTGAGGAGATCCTCGCCTACCTCGACGAGGTCATCGAGGATGACGACCTCGGGCAGTACATCCGGTACCAGCACCGGGTCAGTTCGGCCAGCTGGTCTTCGCAGGACCGGCGGTGGACCGTCGAGGTCACCCGGGGCGATGACGGACAGCGGCTGCGGTTCACCACCGGGTTCCTGTGGATGTGCCAGGGCTACTACAACCACGCCCGGCCCTACAAGCCGCAGTGGGAGGGCCTGGACCGGTTCGCCGGCACGGTCGTGCATCCGCAGGCGTGGCCAGAGGACCTGGACCTGGCGGGCAAGCGCGTCGTCGTGATCGGTTCGGGGGCCACGGCCGCCACGCTGATCCCGGCGATAGCGGAGAAGGCCGGGCACGTGACGATGCTGCAGCGCTCCCCCACCTACTTCTTCGCGCCGCCCACGACGCACGAGCTCGCCGTGATGCTGGCGCCACTGGACCTGCCGGACGAGTGGACGCACGAGATCATGCGCCGCCAGTACATGACGCAGTTCCACTGGCTGGCCCGGACATCGTTCGAGGCGCCCGACGACCTGCATGCGTTCCTGATCGAGTCCATCCGGCCGCTGCTGCCCGAGGGGTTTGACATCGACAGGCACTTCACCCCGCACTACCGGCCGTGGCAGCAGCGCATCGCCATCGTCCCGGACGGCGACCTGTTCGCCGCGCTGCGTTCGGGGAAGGCCTCGATCGTCACCGACACCATCGACACCTTCACCGAGCACGGGATCAAGGTCAGCTCCGGTGAGGAGATCCCGGCCGACATCGTGGTCACCGCCACCGGCTTCAACATGTCGGTCTTCGGCGACGTCGCGTTCACCGTCGACAGCGAGCCGGTCGACTTCACCGAGCAGGTCACCTGGCGCGGCGTCATGATCACCGGCGTGCCGAACATGGCCTACACGTTCGGCTACTTCCGGCACAGCTGGACGCTCCGGGTGGACCTGGTCTGCGACCTGGTCGAGCGGCTGCTGGCCCACATGGCCGATCTCGGCGCCACCATGGTGGTCCCGGCGCTGCGGCCGGAGGACGCGGACATGGAGATCCGGCCGTGGTGCGAACCGGAGAACTTCAACGCCGGCTATGTCATGCGCTCGCAGGACATCTTGTTCAAGCAGGGCGATCGCGAGCCGTGGATCCACCTGCTGGAGCACGACGAGGAGCGCGAGGTCCTGCCTAAGGCGGACCTCGACGACGGGTCGCTCGTTTACCGCTGAATCGCGGCGCGTACGGCGGGGACGATCTCGGTCGCCCAGCTGGTCTGGGCTACGGCGGCGGGAGCATCGCCGGTGCTGCGGAAGATGAAGCCGCCCGCGTGGTGCTCGAGCACGGCGCTGGTGAGCTCGTCGACCCACTGGCCGATGGAGCCGCCGATCCAGCGGCCGTCCTCGTCGCGGGTGGCGGCCAGCGGCTCGAGGGTGATCCGGCCGCCGAAGTTGTAGACGGTGGCGACCTCGGCCGGGTCCCGGCCCGCCGCCGCGGCAGCGGCGTCGATGCGGGGGCGGGACTCGCGATAGAGCTGGCTGGTCCAATCCGAGCCCCGGGAGGGGATCCAGCCGTCGGCGAG
This sequence comes from Streptosporangiaceae bacterium, assembly GCA_049284535.1. GTDB lineage: Bacteria > Actinomycetota > Actinomycetes > Streptosporangiales > Streptosporangiaceae > Palsa-504. The sequence goes on along the minus strand of JBAPYC010001178.1, from coordinate 1,873 downwards.
CTGGCCGGTGACGGCCAGGGACTTCGGCCCGGTCGAGCCGGTGAAGATCTTCGGGGCCGGCACGTCGGCCGGGGCCAGGCCGGATACCTGATAGAACTCGCCGTCGAAGGTGACCGGGTCTCCCCCGCCGGATAGCGCCTTGACCAGGGTGATCGCCTCGGCCATGGCGCGGACCGCGGCACCGCCGTCGAGCCGTGGCACGCCGAATTTCTCGATCATGTCCCAGCGGCCGCCCGCGCCGATGCCCAGCATGACCCGGCCGCCGGACAGCGTGGACAGCGAGGTGATGGTGCGGGCCAGGATGGGCGCGGGACGGCTGGGCAGGTTGGTCACGGTGACCATGCCGGAGATCCGTTCGGTCTGGCCGAGCAGGAATCCGGTCAGCGCGTAGGCTTCCAGCTTCTCGCCGAAGTACGGGTGGTCGGCGACGGCGAACAGGTCCAGGCCGTCACGGTCGGCCTGGATGACGAGCTCGGCGGCGTCGGCCGCTCGGCTGACGTCCTCGCCGTTCGGCGCACCCAGGCCGGTGCCGAACAGGACGTTGCGATCTGGCACTGCTGATCCTTCCGCCGTGGTTTGCCTGACCGGCAGTCTCTCATCGCGTCTGTCCGGAGACGTTTCCGGCTCTCGTTCTGTACGGTCAGGTGAGGGCGGCACGTGGACAGGCCCCGCCTAACCCGTGACGATCTTGGGGGCGATGCGCAGTCCGGCGGCCAGGGCTCCCGTGTGCAGGCGGCGGTCCCAGACCGCGATGATGAGCTCGGGGTCGGCAATGGCCAGAGCGCTGGCCAGGTGAACGGCGTCGGCGCCGCGCAGAGCGTGGGTGCGGGCGAGCTGGCCGGCCTGGCGTTCGGTGGCTGCGGTCAGCTCGACCGGCCGGACCGCGGCCCAGTACTGTTCCCAGGACTGTTCGGCCGTTATGAGGTCGTCCTCGCTGAGATCGTGGTTGAGCATAGCAGCGGCGAGGGCGGCGCGGACCTCCGGGTAGGCCAGGCGGCTGGCCAGGGCGGCGTCGCAACCATCCCAGAGTTCGGCGGCCAGGTCGCTGCCGCTCTCCTCCACGACCAGCTTGACCAGGGCGCTGGAATCGAAGTAGACGAGCGCCACGATTCAGCGGCGCTGGTCGCTGACCTGGTCGGCGACGGGGTTGCGCGGCCGCGGCCGGGATCGCCCGGTGGCCTGGGGGCGGGGAGCCGCGGCGGCGCGGGCGATGATGCCGTCGGAGGCGAGGCGTTCCAGGGTGGCGGTGGCGGCCAGGCCGAGCAGGCGGGCGATGGGCACGCCGCGGTCGGTGATCACGATCTCGTCACCATCGCGGGCCTGCTCGAGGTAATCGCTGAGGTGAGCGCGAAGCTCGCTGACGGCTACGTCCATGCTTGAATTGTACGCTTCAGCTTGCTCTTAGTTGTACATCGGACGTCTCCGCGGAGACGTCTTCTGCGTGGTCAGCGGGGTAGTACGAGCTCAAGGTCGAGCCAGCGGGCCAGGTCCTCGATCTCGCGATTCAGCGCGGTGGCGGTCGCCTTGGTGAAAGGCGCGTCCTGGTGGATCGCATGGACACGGAGCACCCTGGCCTTGCGATCGGCGCCTGCGTCGAGCTTGCCTACCAGCCGGTCGCCGTACAGGATGGGCAGCGCGTAGTAGCCCCACCGACGCTGACTGGCAGGCTTGTACATCTCGAGCTGGTAGTCGAAGTCGAACAGCTCGAGCGCGCGCTTGCGGTCATGGGCCAGCCGGTCGAATGGCGACAGCAACGCCGCACGTCCCGCGAGCGGTTGCCCTATCGCCGCCGGGTCGACCCGCCACGTCCCCTTGACGCCCTCGACCACAGCGGGCTCGCCGGCCTCGCCCACGTCCCAGGGTTCGATCGGAG
>JBAPYC010001177.1:0-2550 GCA_049284535.1 Streptosporangiaceae bacterium | reverse complement strand
CGGCCAGCCACCGCCAACGGCGGTCCATAACGGGACCAGCGTGTCACCGTCTGTCGCCGGCCGGAGCCCATACGCCAAGCCCAGCCACCCGGCACGGCTCGTCGGGCTGGGGCGGAGCCCCGTTAGGCCGAAGTTGCCGTAGCTCTCCGTAGGCATTGCACCCTGAGCTGCGGTTTCGGTCATACCCGCGTGCAAAATGTAGACAGAATATACGGCGTGTCTTTACCGGCAGCGCGGGGACACGCCGCTATGATCTGGATATGGCTGGAGGAAGCGGGAAAGTTCACGTAGTCAGAGTCTCCAAGACCGGGTACGTCGACAAGCAGGGCCACCGCAAGGACTACTCCTCGGCCTACCTGCGACGCACCTACCGCGACGGCGGCAAGGTCAAGAACGAGACCGTCGCCAACCTGTCCGCCCTGCCGGACCACGTCATCGACCTGATCGACGCCGGCCTGAAAGGCCAGCAGCTGGTCCCGGCCGCCGACGCGGTGACGATCATCCGGTCGCTGCCGCACGGGCACGCCGCCGCCGTGCACGCCATGGCCGCCAAGCTGGGGCTCCCCGCCCTGCTCGGGCCGGCCGGCCGGCGCCGGGACCTGGCGATGGCCCTGGTCATCTCCCGGGTGATCCGGCCCGGCTCCAAGCTGTCCACCCTGACCTGGTGGGCCGACGCCACCCTGGGCGCCGACCTGGGCGTGGACCGGGCCAGCACCGATGACATCTACGCGGCGATGGACTGGCTGGCCGGCCAGCAGGACAGCATCGAGGCCGGGCTGGCGGCCCGGCACCTGGCCCCCGCGGCCAACCCGTCGAAGATGGCGCTGTTCGACCTGTCCAGCTCCTGGATGGAAGGACGGCACTGCCCGCTGTCGGCCCGCGGGTACTCCCGGGACGGCAAGAAAGGGAAACTGCAGATCGAGTACGGGCTGCTCACCGACCCCGAAGGCCGCCCGGTCGCGGTCCGGGTCTTCCCCGGCAACACCGGCGACCCCGCCGCGTTCACCGCCATCGCCGACGTGGTCCGGGACAAGTTCGGGCTGGCCCAGATGGTCATGGTCGGCGACCGCGGCATGATCACCTCGGCCCGGATCGCTGCCCTGAACCAGCGGGAGGACGGCGCCGCGCGGCCGGATCCCTACGGGTGGATCACCGCGCTGCGCGCCCCGGCCATCCGCAAGCTCATGGCCGAGGACGGGCCGCTGCAGCTCAGCCTGTTCGACCAGCAGGACCTCGCCGAGATCACCTCGCCCGGCTTCCCCGGCGAGCGGCTGATCGCCTGCCGCAACCCGGTCCTGGCCGCCGACCGGGCCCGCACCCGCGAAGACCTGCTCGCCGCCACCGAGAAGCTGCTCGCCCCCCTCATCGCCCGCGTGCAGGCCGGCCGGCTCGCCGGCGCTGCCGGGATCGGGATCGAGGTCGGCAAGGTGATCACCACGTACAAGACCGGCAAGCACTTCGCCGTCACCATCACCGATACCACCTTGGCCGTGACCCGCAAGCAGGACCAGATCGACGCCGAAGCCATGCTCGACGGGTTCTACGTGCTGCGCACCCCCGTCCCCGCCGCCGAGCTCGACGCGGCCGCGGTGGTCACCGCGTACAAGAACCTCAAATACGTGGAACGGGACTTCCGGCACATCAAATCCGACGACCTGGACCTGCGGCCGGTCTTCCACCGGCTGGAGGAACGCGTCCGGGCGCACGTGCTGATCTGCATGCTGGCCTGCTACCTGGTCTGGCACCTGCGCCGCGCGTGGGCGCCGCTGACCTTCACCGACGTCCAGCCGCCCGGGCAGGACAACCCGGTCACCCCGGCCCGCCGCTCCGCGACGGCGCAGGCCAAGGCCTCCGGCCAGCGCGACCCGGCCGGGGAGCCCTACCACAGCTTCCGCGGCCTGCTCGGGCACCTGGCCACCTTGACCCGCAACCAGGTCCGGTTCGCCGGCACCCGCGCTACCGTGCCGATGCTCGCCGAGCCGACCAGCGCCCAGCGGGAAGCCTTCCGCCTGATCGGCGTCCCGATCCCGCTGATATTGAAGTAGTCAGAACGGCATCCGGCCATCCCGGCAAAACACCAGGTCAGGGTTAAGATCGCCTACCCAATCAACCGTAACTTCGGGCTAGATCGCCCTGGTCATGGCGCGAATGCAGCAAAGGGGATTGCTGCGGTCATCGCGGACCTCGGCCGTGTCTGGCCGTCGCAGATCGCTCCCGTTCAGGCGCTGTTCCCCTTCAACGGAGCCATCAAAACGCGCGGGCCGCGTGTCGCTGGAATCCGACCAGGAAATGCATGATCGTCTCGGCTATGTCGGTGACTCAATGAAGTCCAGCGGATAGCTACGGCCCCGGCGCTGAAATCATGCGGCGTGCAGGAGGGTGAGCAGCGCCTGGTGGTAGACGGCCTGCACGGCCGGGACCGAGTCCAGGCGGATGCGTTCATCGGCGCCGTGCAGGCCCTGGTAGTCCACGCCGAACCCGGCGGTGGCGGGGATGCCCAGCCCGGCCAGGTAGTTGCCGATGCTGGACGGCCCGGCGACTTTCGCCACC
>JBAPYC010001176.1:0-2834 GCA_049284535.1 Streptosporangiaceae bacterium | reverse complement strand
CAGCCGCGCAACCTGCTCGGCTGGCTATTCCTCGGCATCGCGGCGTGTTTCGTGCTCAGTACCGACAGCGTGCACTACGCGGTGGCCGACTACCGCCTCAGCCACGGAACGTGGCCGCTGGGCCCGGTGTCGCTGTTCCTTGACCCCCTGGCGTACCCGGCCATCGTGGCGCTCGGGCTGGTTATCCTGCTGTTCCCGGACGGCCGCACCGGGTCGCGCCGCTGGTCGCGGGTGCTGTGGGCCTACCTTGGCGTCGGCGCTGCGTGGCCGCTCAGTATCTATGCGGTGACCGTCGGCGCCATCGCCGGGCACAGCATCCACATCCTGCCCACCGGCGACCTGTCCGTCGTCGATAACCCCACCGGCAACGCGGCCTGGCTGTCCACGGCTCAGGCCGTGATCGTGCTGGTTCTGGTGGTGTTCTGGATGGCGATCGTCGGGCGGCAGGTACTGAGCTGGCGGAGGGCGGACGGTGAGCGGCGGCAGCAGCTGAAGTGGCTGATGAGCGGGGCCGTCATCTGCTTCGCCGGTGGCGCCGCCGCCCTCGTGATCGCGGCTCTCGACCCGCACATGTCGGCCGCGGCGCAGGCTGCGGTCAACCTGCTCGGCTTGGCTGTCGTCGCGCTGCCCGTGGGCATCGGGGTGGGGATCCTGAAGTACCGGCTCTATGAGATCGACCGGATCATCAGCCGCACCCTGGCGTATGCGCTGGTAACAGGCCTGCTAGTCGGAGTGTACGCGGGACTGGTGCTGCTGGCCACCGACGTGCTGACGCTGGCCTCACCGGTGGCGGTGGCCGCGTCGACCCTGGTGGCGGCGGCGTTGTTCAGCCCCTTGCGGCGACGGGTACAGCGAGTCGTGGACCGCCGGTTCAACCGGGCCCGCTACGACGCGGACAAGACCGTGGCCGCCTTCGCGGCCCGGCTGAAGGACGCCGTCGACCTGGACGCGGTACGAGATGACCTGTCCGGTGTCGTGCACCAGGCCCTGGAACCCGCCCACGTATCGGTATGGATCAGCCACCGCGACTGAGACTGGCTACCGCAAACTCCACCGTCCCGTCAGGCCCGGCCGTTAAGTCTCTGCGCAGGCTCGCTGCGGGTGTTGCGGGCCGTGACCTCCCCCTGGCAGTGCGGGCAGGTCAGAACGGGCTGGGTGACGTGCCCGCAGGTGTCGTGGACCAGCAGCCGCGGCGGCCCAGCGGGTCCCTGCTCCCAGGCATCGCCCCACTGCATCAGGGCCACGATCACATCGAACAGCGCCCGGCCCTTGTCGGTGAGCCGGTACTCATACCGGGGCGGGTGCTCGGAGTAACGCTGCCGCTCCATGATGCCGGCCTCGGTCAGCTTGCGCAGCCGGGACGTGAGCACGCTGCGGGCCACGCCGAGGCTGTCGGCGAACTCCTCGAACCGGCGGGCGCCGCGCAGCGCGTCCCGCACGATCAGCAGCGTCCACCACTCGCCCACCACGTCCAGCGTCTTGGCGATGGAGCAGTTGAGCTCGGACAGGCTGGTCAGCCGCATGCGTACAGCTTAGCACCAGTAAGTCTCTTGACAAGACTTACCAAGGGCTGCCAGAGTCGGTTTCGTCAAAAGACTTACTAGCCCCCAAGGACTTACTAGCAGGGAGCAGCCGATGGAGCGGTCCCGGCCGTGGGCGATTCTGATCGTGCTGTGCCTGGGCACGTTCGCCATCTTGCTGGACACCACGATCGTGAACGTGGCGCTGCCGAGCCTGATCACCAGCCTGCACGCCTCGCTCGACCAGGCACTCTGGGTGGTGAACGGCTACCTGCTGGTGTTCTGCGCGCTGCTGATCGTCGCCAGCCGGCTGGGCGACAGGTACGGCCGCCGGCGGCTGTTCGTGGCCGGGCTGGCCATCTTCGCGGTGGCCTCGGCGCTATGCGGGGCGGCGCAGAACCCGGCGGAGCTGATCGCGGCCCGGATCGGTCAGGGCTTCGGCGCCGCCGCGCTGGCCCCGCAGCCCATGGCGATCATCCAGGATGTGTTCCCCCGGGAGCGGATGGGCGCAGCCTTCGGCATCTTTTCCTCGATGGTCGGCCTGGCCGCGGTCAGCGGGCCGGTGCTGGGCGGGATCCTCACCAGCTACCTGGACTGGCGCTGGGTGTTCTACGTCAACCTGCCCATCGCGGCGGCCGGCATCGTGCTCGCGCTGCGGCTGGTCCCCGAGGGCGGAACCCGGCACCGGCACCGGCTCGACCTGCCCGGCGTGGTGCTGTCCACGGCCGGGTTGTCCGCCGTGGTGTTCGGGCTGATCGAGGGCCAGCGTTATCACTGGGGCACGATCACCGGCCTGATCAGCATTCCCGCCGTCCTGGCGGCCGGGGTGCTGGTGCTGACCGCGTTCGTGATCACCGAGCACCGGGTGAACGAGCCGCTGATGCCGCTCGGGCTGTTCGGCGACCGGACCTTCACGATCATGGTGGTGCTGAACGTCGTGGTCCAGTTCGCGCTGCAGTCCATGTTGCTGGTCAACTCGATCAACCTGCAGTCGGTGCTGGGCTTCAGCGCGGTGCACGCCGGGCTGACCGGCCTGCCGCTGACGTTGGCGCTGACCGCGCTGGCACCGTTCGCCGGGCGGCTCACCGACCGGTTCGGCGGCAAGTTCGTGCTGTTCACCGGCCTGCTCGTCTATGCCGCGGGCATCGGGGGAGTGGCGCTGGCCGCTTCGGTCGACGCGACCTCACTGACGTTCGCGCCGGCCCTGCTGGTGGCCGGCCTGGGTATGGGTGCGATCTTCGCGCCGCTGGCCACGATGGCCATGCGTGCCGCGCCGCCGCAGCTGGCCGGCGCGGCCTCGGGCGTGCTGAACAC
>JBAPYC010001175.1:0-3235 GCA_049284535.1 Streptosporangiaceae bacterium | reverse complement strand
AGCTCGGGCCGCTCGGAGGCGAACCCGTACCCGGGATGCAGCATGTCGCAGCCCGCCTCGGCGGCCACGGCCACCAGCCGGCCCACGTCGAGGTAGGCCGCCGGGCCAGCGCCAGGCAGCTCGACCGCGGCGTCGGCGCGGCGGACGTGGCCGCAATCGGCGTCGTCGGCCGGGTAGACGGCGACCGTCTCGGCGCCCAGCACGGCCGCCGTGGCCATGATCCGGACGGCGATCTCACCCCGGTTGGCGACCAGCAGCCGCTTGATCACCTGCTGCTCCGGCTCATCGGCTGGTCCGGCGGAGCACGATCCCGGCCGCCTCCCGGTCCCAGACGTCGGTGCTCTGTCTTTGGCGCAGCAGGTGCTTGTGCACCTTCTGCGTCGGCGTCTTGGGCAGCTCGGTGGCGAACTCCAGGTACCGCGGCACCATGAAGTACGGCAGCCGCTCGATCAGGAACTGGGTCAGCGCTGCCGGATCGGCGTCGGCGCCCGGCCGCAGCACCACGACGGCCTTGATCTCGTCCTCGGTCAGGTCGGACGGCACGCCTACCACGGCGCTCTCGAACACCGCCGGGAACTCGTTGATCACCCGCTCGACCTCGAAGCTGGACACGTTCTCGCCCCGGCGGCGCAGCGCGTCCTTCATCCGGTCGGCGAAGTAGAACCGGCCCTCGTCATCGAGCCGGAACGCGTCCCCGGTGTGCACCCAGCCGTCCACCAGCGTCTCGGCGGTCTGCTCCGGCAGGTTGTGGTAGCCGCGCATGACCAGCCGCGGGTCATCCGGGCGGACCCACAGCTCGCCGATTTCCCCGGCGGCCACGTCCTTGCCAGCACGGTCCACGACCCTCAGCTCGTACTCCTCCCGCGGGAATCCGGCCTCTCCGCCCACCACCGTTTCCGGCGGCCCGTCGAGCACCGCGCCGATCTCGCTCATCCCGTACACCGCCGCGGCCTGCAGCCCGAACCGGCGGCAGAAGCCCGTCACGTCGCTGGGCAGCGGGGCCATCGCCGCGAACTCCAGCGGGTTGTCCGCGTCGTCCGCCCGGGGCGGTTGCTGCTGCAGCAGCTCGGCCATGGCGCCCAGCATGACCGTGACCGAGGTGTCCTGGCCCCTGACCGTGTCCCAGAACCGGCTTACCGAAAAGCCCGGCGCCACATAGCAGAACAGGCCACCGATGATGCCCTGGTAGACGCCGTACCACTGGCCGGCCAGGTGGAAGACCGGCAGCGTGACCAGGATCCGGTCCCCGGCCCGGGGCCGCTCCTGGTGCTCGCGGGAGCCGTAGGTGTAGGCGTGCGCATGGCTGATCAGCACGCCCTTGGACCGGCCGGTGGTGCCCGAGGTGTACATGTACGCCATCAGCTCGCCCGCCTCGATCGGCGCGGGCGCGGCGGTCCCGTGCTCCTCAAGTTCGGCCAGCGGCAGCACGCGGAACCGGTCCGCCAGCCCAGCCGAAGCCACCTGGCCGGCGTCGCCCCGCACCACCAGCGTGCGCAGCGACGTCAGGTCGCCGGCCACCGCCGCCAGCCGCTCGGCGTAGTGGTCCTCGACCACGATCAGCCCGGCGCCGGAGTCGTTCAGCACGTGGGTCAGGAAGCTGCCCTTGTACGCGGTGTTGACCGGCACCTCGACCATGCCGCCCAGCCCGAGCCCGGACCACGCGTGCACTGCGTCCAGCGAGTTGTCCAGCAGCAGCGCGGCCGGCTGCTGGTGCTCCACGCCATGCGCGCCGAACCCGGCCGCCAGCCGCAGCGAGCGCTGGTAGCTCTGCGCGAACGTGACCGAGCCGGCCTCGTCCGCCTGGGCCACGTCGTCGGGGGAGCGGGCCAGCACGCGCTCGTAGGCCGCGCGCAGTGTGCGCTGGTCAACCGGGGGCAGGCGAGGTTCCACGAGCCCACCTTACGATTCGTCCGGCCAGCGGCTGTCAGGGGTCAGCCCGTCACGAGCTGGCCAGCGCCTCGCGGGCGGCCTTGATGGGGGCCCGCTTACCCGAGTCCAGGTACTCCTCGATCCGGGTGACGTGCCCGTCCCGCACCTGCAGGTACATGGCACAGTGCAGCTCGACGTCGCTGCCGTCAGGCAGCCGGCCGCGCAGCACATGCTGCTCGAGCACCCCGTCGGGCACCGCGACCCGCCGGGTGATGTCGTAGTGCAGGCCGGACACTACCCGGTGCAGGCCGGCCAGCGTCTTCAGGTTCTCCTCGACCGGCTGCTCGATCAGGTCGTCGTTGTGCCAGACGACCGCGTCCGGCGAGTAAATCTCGCGCACCGTGTCAATGTCGCCGGCCTCCAGCGCCGCGAAGAAGCGGTTGACGGTGTCCTCACTGCTCATGCCTGTGTCCTCACTCATGACTGTGTCCTCTCTGGCTTCATGGCGGCAATGGTCCGTTCATAACCCCAGTCCCCGTCGGCCGGCACCGGGAACAGCACCGGCAGGTCCACCCCGGCGGCCCGGTACTCCGCTACCCGCGCCGTGCAGGCGGCGGCGGGCCCGTGCGCCACGAACGCATCGGCCACCTGCTGCGGCACGCACCCGGCCGCCCCGGCCCGGTCACCCGCCAGCACCAGCTCCTGGGCCCGCGACAGGTCCCCGAAAAGGCCCGGCGCGGCGGGATGCAGGACATAACGAAGAACGGCCGAACGGGCTGCCGCTTGCGCGCCGGCCCGGGCCGTTTCGTCGTCATCGCTGACGCAGCAGTGCACCACGCAGGCGACCTCGACCCCGGCCGGATCCCGACCCGCGGCCTCGGCTGCCGCGCGCACGATCCCGGCGGCCTGTCCGGCCTGGGCCGGGCTCATCAGGTTGAGGATGACACCGTCCGCGATCCGGCCGGCCAGCTCGAGCATCCGCGGCCCGAGCGCGGCCAGGTATACCGGCAGCGCGGGCCGGACCGGCGGGCTGTCCAGCGGCACCGCCCCGGTGCGGAAGACCGCGCCGTCGTAGCCGGGCGCGCCGTTCAGCACGGCCCGGATTACGCCCACGTACTCGGTCATCATGGCCAGCGGGGCAAACGGCGCGAGACCGAACCGGCCGTTCATCACCTCGTTGCCGACCCCCAGGCCGAGGATCAGCCTGCCCCCTGAGGCCTGGTCCAGCTGGGCCGCGAGCTTGGCCGTCAGCACCGGCGGGCGCAGCGCCGCGTTCGCGATGGCGGTGCCGATCCGCGCGCTTTGGGTGGCGGCGGCCACCGGGTGGCACAGCGCCAGCGCGTCGCCGTGCCCCTCGGCCACGAAC